>DMCR01000156.1:0-4966 GCA_003445735.1 Cryomorphaceae bacterium | reverse complement strand
GATGTCGCCTACGAATACTTGCCGCGCGCCAAATGGTCGAATGAAAACACTTGGGTCATCAGCACCTTGAATCGATTGCAAAACACCTTCGACCTCTATGCCGTAGATGCGGTTTCAGGAAGCGCTACCAACATTTACCATGAGGAGGACGAGAAGTATTTAGAAATCAACGATGAGCTCCATTTTTTGGAAGACGGCTCGTTCATCATTTTGAGCGATAGAGACGGCTGGAATCATTTGTACCATGTTGCCTCGAACGGAAAAATCAAGCGACAAATCACCAAAGGAGATTTCAATGTAACAAGCTTCTATGGCATTGATAATAAGAAGCGCTTGTACTACCAGAGCTCTGAGGCCAGTGCCACAGAACGTAACATCTACAGCATTAAATTGAATGGTTCTGGTAAAGTCCCTCTCGCCAGTCGACAAGGAACGAACAACGCGACCTTCACTCCGGACATGAAGTTGTTCATTAACACCTTCAGTGCGGAAGGACAACCCACCAAAGTGACCCTTGTGGAGTCACGAAAAGGGGAGCTAATACGGACTGTTAAATCCAACGAGCGTGCGGAAAAAGCGCTCGAAATGTATACGTATGCCCCTAAGGAGTTCTTTACCGTTTCAACGCCGTCTGGTGGCGATTTGAACGCCTGGATGATTAAACCGGTGGATTTTGACGAGAACAAGACCTACCCCCTATTCATGTTTGTTTACGGTGGGCCAGGCAACCAAACGGTTATGAATAACTATGATGCTTTCCGAGGCATGTGGTTCCAGATGCTTGCGAATGAGTACGATATGATTGTGGTTAGTGCAGACAATCACGGAACGGACGGTCGCAGCGAAGAATTCAAGAAGAGCACCTACGGTCAAATGGGTAAACTAGAGACACGCGATCAGACAGAAGCTGCTTTAGAACTAGCCAAACGCTCTTACATCGATGGTAACCGGATAGGCATCTTTGGGTGGAGCTATGGAGGCTATATGGCATCCAATTGTTTATTCCAGAGCCCAGAGGTCTTCAAAATGGCTATTGCCGTGGCGCCTGTAACGAATTGGAGATTCTATGATAATATTTACACGGAGCGCTACATGGGCTTGCCTTCGGATAATGGCGATGGTTATGATGCCGATAGTCCGCTCTCACATGTGGATGGCTTGGAAGGTAAGTACCTACTGATACACGGAACGGGCGACGATAATGTGCATGTGCAGAACTCAATGCGTATGGTGGAGGCCTTGGTTCAAGCAGATAAGGATTTCGATTGGTTTGCCTACCCGGATAAAAACCATGGGATCTACGGAGGAAATACCACGATGCACTTGTACCGAATGATGACGGAATTCATTGCTGAGAATTTATAAAAATTGGCCCCTAGCCGCTCTTAGAAATAAAATGTATACTTGTTAAACACAAAAAATACCTGAAACATGAGTGATCAATCTATGAAGCATCCACCAGCACTGTGGACATTATTTTTATCGGAAATGTGGGAGCGTTTCTGTTACTATGGGATGCGCGCCCTATTGACCCTCTTCCTCATCGAATCGATGATGAAAGGTAACTCTGAAGCGTTCTTGATTTACGGAGCCTACACCGCTCTAGTCTACGCTGCGCCGATTCTCGGGGGCCGATTAGCCGATAAATACCTAGGATACCAGTATGCCATCATGCTCGGTGCCGTATTGATGTCTATCGGAGAATTCCTCATCGTAGCGAGTACAGATATCTTAGATCTAGATACCGCACTTCGCGATACCCTGATGCTTATTGGTATGGGTGGTTTAATCGTGGGTAACGGTTATTTCAAAGCGAATATTTCTACCATCGTAGGTAAACTTTACAAAGACGGCGATCCTCGTCGTGATTCTGGTTTTACCATATTCTACATCGGCATTAACATTGGTGCCCTATTGGCAACAACAGTAGTTGCAGTAGTGGGTAAAAAGTACGGTTTTGAGTATGGTTTCGGTCTTGCAGGTCTTGGTATGCTCGCAGGTCTATTGATCTTCTGGAGCGGTCGTAAAAAATATGTTGATGTTCCCAATATAACCATAACCGACGCAGGACGTGAGCATTGGTTGGGAATGGAGCGATGGAAAACAATTACTCTGTTGTCACTATTGCTGATTCCCTTATGTTTTGTGCTTATCTCACAGAATCAGGTCTTGATTTACTTACTCATTGCCATCTTTATATTGGTCGTCTTCCAATTGATTTCTGCCGGTGTGAAAGAAGGAAGTGTATGGAGAGACCGAATGATTGCATTATCCATTATGATGGTCATTAATATCATCTTCTGGGCTGCTTTTGAGCAAGCTGGAACCTCTCTAACACTTTTCGCGAAGGAAAACGTAAACCGTATTGTTGGTGGATGGGAAATGCCCGCAACCATGACGCAATTCTTCAACCCATTCTTCATCATCACCTTTGGCTCGTTGTTCTCTTGGATGTGGATCAAGTTAGATGCTATTGGTAAGAATCCTTCTATTCCTATGAAGTTTAGCTACGGTATCCTTCAGCTAGGTGCTGGATACTTAGTAACCATAATAGGTATGCAGTTTGCAAACGAAGCATTCCAAGTACCACTATTGACCTTGGTATTCTTGTACATGCTTCACACTACTGGGGAGTTGTTCTTGAGCCCAATTGGTCTTTCCATGGTTACAAAGTTGGCACCTAAGCAAATTGCCGGAACGGCTATGGGCGGATGGTTCCTTTCGTTCGCCATGGCAAACTACCTCGCAGGTGCTATAGCTACCCTAACCGGTGGTGAAGGTCACGGTGGTGAGAAGATTGCTTTGAGCGCTCAAGAAGGTCTGCATACTTATGTCGACACCTTCTCTACCCTCGGTTTTGTATTGATTGGCTTCGCTATATTGATCGCAATTCTGAGCAAACCACTGAACAAGTTGATGCACGGCGTCGTGTAACTTTAGCATAGTTTTATCATACGAACCCCGCGCCTTTTGCGCGAGGTTCTTTATTTTGGACCTATGAAAAAATTAGCCCTAATCGTTGGAGTACTTTGCACCACACTTGCACTAGCTCAAGAGAAAATCCAATGGATGAGTATCGAAGACGCCTATGAACTTACCTTGACGGAAGAAAATCCGAAGAAGATATTCATTGACGTATACACGGATTGGTGCGGTTGGTGTAAGCGTATGGATAAGGCTACCTTCCAAAACGAAGAAGTAGCTACCTATATGAATGAACATTACTACAATGTGAAATTCGACGCTGAGCAGAAGGAGTCTGTCGAAATACTGGGCAATACTTTTAAGTTTGTTCCGCAGGGAAATAGAGGCTACCACGAATTGGCCGCAGCGCTATTGAATGGGAAGATGAGCTACCCAACGGTAGTCTTTCTCAACAGAAAGTTTGAAATGCTTAGTCCCGTTCCAGGATATCAAGAATCATTGGCATTCATGAATATCGCAAAATACTTTGGCGATAATATCTACCTAGAAACCAGCTGGCAAGACTATTCAGGAAACAATAACTAATCCAAAGTTACCGTTACTCCAAATCCTGCGACTGATTTAAGTTGCCAACCCTCAAAGGCATCATAATCTTGAATAAACTGATAATTCAAGTTAACTGTAAACCACTTGTCAAGCTTATAATATGATATAAGTTCTCCCCTTATATCTAGCGCAGGGTTTTCATCAAAGTAATTATAGAAAAAGTCAGTCCTCAAAAGAATTTTGAAAGTTCGCCAATAAATCTTATTAAACGTCAATGTTGCATTAGCACCACCTTGTAGAAGTGTGCTACTCGTACTGTCAACACCAAATGCACCTAATTCTCTTATGTTCGAGTCTAACACAAATGTAGTTTTCGTACCAAGAGGTGCGAAATACAAACTCCAGCTTTTATAGCGGTTACTAATTGCACCAAGTGAAAATTGAGCGTATATAGGAGAGCCAATATTACTGATCATAGTTAATTTCGCAGTGTCTTCTACTGCATATCCAGGCATTGCCTGAGTATTTAATTCAACCTGACCGGACAGTCTTACCAGCTTCTTATCGTTTATTCCACCTCTTGAGAAATTACCTACATATTGAAGATTGTCTATGGTCTTAGTAGTTCTACCTAATTGATTATTCAAACCATAATTCAGCTGCAATAAATGACGGCCTGTAGCTTTGTGAGACTGTATTTTGAGTTGTTCACGCAACATCAATGAGGCATTGATATTACTCTCACCCCCTTGTGTCCAATTACGCAAATCGGTCCACATAAAGTTGACATTATACATGCCTTTATGCTCAAATATCCTGTTTTTAGTTGTATCCGTTTGAGCTGCCAAATTGATTGTAAAACACATCCCAAAAACTAAAAAAACATTAATCCGTTTGATTTTCATGTCGTTATTTTATACGTTTATGAGAGTAAACATAATATTTTCCAAATGAAAAATCTCATTACATTGACTTTCTTGTGCGGTGCACTAACGGCCTTTGGTCAAGTTGGACCCACAAGCGGTACTCAAGGAGCGGTAACTGGAGGAGCTACTGTCACCACACAAACACCAGCAGCATTAGCAGGCGTATCCATGCAAGACATAGACAGATTACATGGTTCATACTCAAACGGATTTATTGATGCTCAAGGAGACGAAATTAAGATCTCTTATACAGATCAAATGCCAAGTCAGCTTGATTTCGAGGGTATAGTAGTTGTTGCGACAACTCTTATTCTAGAATTAGATGGATTTGACAAGGTGTCGGGAAGCGCAATGCAAATTCAAATAACTGCTGCGCCAGATAATCAAGCACAGCCAAAAGAGCTTTATCACATCAGACAGTTTGGTAGTAATGATGTTTGGATTTTAACAGAAGACCCGTTCAATCCTAAATAAATAGTTGAATACGAAAATTCATACGATATAAAGCCCCGCTTCAAGCGGGGCTTTAAATCATATGAATTTTTGTATTCAACTATTTATTTAGGATT
>DMCR01000126.1 GCA_003445735.1 Cryomorphaceae bacterium | reverse complement strand
ATGGCACCAACATGGCGAATGCCCAGTCCAAATAAGACGCGATCAAAAGGTATTTGTTTGGATGCGTTGAGCCCTTCAAGCAAATTGGTCGCACTCTTTTCTTTAAAACCTTCTAGCGCTGTGATTTGATCAAAAGTCAAATCGTATAAATCTGCAATCGAATGAATGAGGTCCTTTTCTACGAAGAGCTGTACTGATTCGCTCCCCATACCCGCGATATCCATGGCGTTACGAGAAATGAAATGTTGAATACGACCGCTGATTTGGGGAATACATCCGTTGGTGTTTGGGCAATAGTGTTGGGCCTCACCTTTTTTTCTGACCAATTCTGTATGGCACTCAGGACAGTGGCTAATAAACTTCACTGGTACGGTACCTTCTGCTCTCGCATCAAGTTTAATGCCCACCACTTTTGGAATGATCTCACCACCCTTTTCTACAAAAACCTCATCCCCTTCGTGCAAATCAAGCATGGCTATTTGATCTTGATTGTGTAACGAGGCGCGCTTTACCGTAGTTCCTCCTAGCCATACAGGTTTCAAGTTGGCCACAGGTGTAATTGCACCTGTACGACCTACTTGATAACTCACATGCTCTAAGCTCGTACTTACTTGCTCCGCCTTAAACTTAAAAGCAGTGGCCCAACGTGGGGATTTCGCGGTGAATCCTAAATCTTGTTGAGCGCTATAATCATTGACTTTAATGACAATACCATCGATATCGAAAGGCAGATGATGACGCTCCTCATCCCAATATTCAATGAAAGATTTGATCTCTTCAATACCTGAACATTCAGCAATATATTGGTCCGATTTTCGTGGTACCTTGAACCCCAAATCACCCGCGACTTCAATGGTTTTACTGTGCGTATCCGCTAAGACTCCATCAGGTAGTACAAAGTATAGGTAGGCGTCCAATTCTCTAGTGGCAACAACACTGCTATCTTGAAGTTTCAATGTGCCGGAGGCACAGTTCCGTGGATTTGCAAATTCAGGATGCCCTTCAGCCCGTCTCGCACCATTTAACCGTTCAAATGCCGCATGTGGTAGCACAATTTCTCCACGAATTTCAAAACTCTCAGGCGCCTGTCCATTGAGTTGCAAGGGCACACTTCTAATAGTGCGCACATTGGTGGTTATATCATCTCCTTGAGTACCGTCACCTCTGGTCACCGCTTGAACAAGTTTTCCGTGCTCGTATCTAATGCCGATAGCAACACCGTCATATTTGAGTTCACAAACGAAAGTTGATTCTGGTGCCAATTTCTCGACGCGTCTAATCCAATCGGCCAACTCCTCCCAATTATAGGTGTTGCCCAAAGATAACATAGGATATTGGTGCACCACCGTGTCGAACGACTTCACGATACTACCGCCCACACGCATGGTTGGGCTGTTTTCGTCATAGAACTCAGGGAATTGGCTCTCGAGTTGCTCTAATTCCTTGAGCAATTGGTCAAATTCAAAATCTGAAATACAGGGTTGATCCAGAATATAGTACCTGTGGTTGTGCTCGTGGAGCGCAGTTCTAAGGTCGGCAATACGTTCTTGTGGATTCATCGCTGTGCTAATATCATTCGGTCGTGCCCTTGCAGGTCCTTCCGTAGTTCTATTCGATCGAACCCAAATTTAGCCAACATCTCCCGCATTTCCTTGCCAAAATCCATGTGGATTTCAAAGAAAACTGTGAACGCCTGCTGGGCTATAATTCGGTAAAACAACAGTGGATCATTATCCGGTACAAACAGCGCCAAACCCGGTTCGTAATGCATTACATGCGGTTCCATCGATTTCCCCTCCATCGCAGGAATATACGGCGGGTTGCTAATGATAATATCTGCTGTTGGTAAGCCTTTCTCTAATACATCAACCTGAATAATATCTATGGCCGCACCACATTCAATCGCATTACGACGAGCGACATCGAGTACCTTAGCATCAACATCTATGGCAATGACTGTACAATCCGGTCGAGCACGTTTTAGTGCGATAGCAATGGCTCCACTTCCTGTGCCAACATCTAGTAAGGTGAGCTTTTGCTGGGGCAGAGTTTCTAAGACCCATTGGACCAATTCTTCCGTCTCTGGCCTCGGAATCAAGGTAGCCCCGCTTACCTCAAGCCAAAAGTCCATAAATGGAGCACGTCCGCATACATATTGTACCGGCTCATGAAGCTGTAGCCGAGATAAATCCTCCTCAAAACTTGGGAAATCAACAAGCTGTTCTAGCTTCAAAACCAAATCAGTTCGAGTAAGCCCCAACCGTTGTTCAAACCAGTAGGAAACCACATTCTGCATCTCACGCTCTTCATAGAAGTTGGCGAGTGCGGACCATGCTGCGTTTCTATATGTCGAAAGTGATTTCATATTTCTCGAAAATAGCCACACTACCCTACCTTTGTTACATGTCAGATCGCAAGTTTCTCACACGTTGCTTACAATTGGCCAATTATGCTCGCGGCAACACCACTCCGAACCCTTTAGTGGGGGCCGTAGTCGTTCACAACGGCCGAATTATAGGCGAAGGCTACCACCACCGCATCGGCGAACCCCACGCGGAAGTGATGGCCATCCGATCTGTGAAGGACCCGTCATTACTCCCTGAATCTACTGTTTACTGTAGTCTTGAGCCTTGTTCTCATTTCGGAAAAACTCCACCCTGCAGCCATCTACTGGTAGAACATGGTGTACAACGTGTCGTGATCGGATGTTTGGACCCCAATCCCTTAGTCGCTGGTCGCGGCAAGGCCTACCTCGAACAACACGGCGTCATAGTAGATACTTACGGAGCTCCTGAAGCGTTTGAAGCACTCAACAAAGTGTTCTTTACTAATTTCTTGAAAAAGAGGCCTTATATCGCATTAAAATGGGCGCGTTCACGAGACGGATACGTAGATCACATTAGGGAAAGTGCTGAAATGCCGGCTGCATCTATATCAGGACCCTTAGCGGCCATTAATACGCACAGATTACGGGCTGAGTACGACGGCATACTCATTAGTGCGAAAACGTTAGTACTGGATCGACCTAGGTTGAACCTAAGGTATTTTGAAGGTATAGCGCCGCGGCCAATTATCATAGGATCGAGTTCTTTAAAAATTGGACCCAAGGAATTATCAGCGTTTGAATTATCGCCTTTAATCGTTACTAAAGTATTAATACCTGGATTTGATTGTATTCAAGCAGATCCAAGAGATGTAGCGAATTGGTTACCTAAACTCATGGATTACGGAGTGAATAGTGTATTGGTCGAAGGCGGCCCAACCCTGCAATCCTCGTTCGTTCGCGCCAATCTAGTGGACGAATACCACGAATACGTTAGTTCAGACACAATAGGCCACGGAGTGCCGGCAATTGAGATCAATCCGAATTCCACCTTAATCTTGGGTTCGGGCCAATACAACAAGAGCATTGGGTAGCTATCGCACCATAACACAGCCTTGTGCTGCAAATATCAAAGAGAAAGGCAGTGTGTTCAAAGCCTACTTGCTTCCGGTGCAATCAACGGAGAGCTTTTTCAAGCAATTGGGCTTTATCAAAGAACAAGAGCCCAAGGCGAATCATCATTGCTGGGCCTACAGGATTGACCCAGACGGCCTATTAGAACGATCTTCTGACGATGGTGAGCCCTCTAATACCGCAGGTGCACCCATTCTCCGAGCTTTAGTTTCCGCTGAACTGTACAATGTAGCAGTGGTAGTGGTTCGATATTTCGGAGGGACAAAACTAGGGGTATCCGGTTTGATTTCCGCCTATGGAAATGCTACTCGGGCGGTTATTGAACGCCCACCTATTTTGAAATCCAAACTGACTTGGCCCCTCAGCATAAAGTTTGGCTATGATCAAATCTCCTTTGTAGAGCGAATCTGCCAATCACCCGCAGTCGAAATAATCGAACGCAGCCAAGAAGCAACGTTGACCTACCACATCTCGGTAATAAGAAGTAATTTCGAAGAAATCAAAGGTCAACTTGAAGCCAATCACCTCCTTACTGTTTGCACTGATTTGTAGCGCATCTTTAGCGCAAAATCGTCCTGGTGTAGAGTATCGCCATACCCTAACGAAAAGAACACCTTTTGCGACCTATCAGCGGTCTGCTATAGAATACAAAGGTTTAGCCATTGTTGACGGGCAATATTTGGAGGCGAGATCTTTGAACGGACAAAAATTGAAGTCGTGGAGAAGCATTTCTTTTGAAATGTTGGACAAATTACCCGCTTCTCCCCAAGGTCCTGCATTATTGTATGCCGATAATACATGGAAGTCCGTTGAAGTAGATACCATTGTATTGGGATCACAACACGAGTTGGTTATTTCTCAGAATGGAAACATTCTCGAGCGACGTGATCTTACGGCACATGCACTTGATACTACCGTTGCGGTTCGAGTATTTAATCCAGACCCTCTAACCCCTTTTGGATACAGTTATGGTGGCAGCTATGTGGACATGAACGATGGAAATAGTAGTATTTTAGATTCCCTGACCATTCTGGATAGCATAACGGTCAATACCACCGCGGGAGGTGCCATCCTAGAGAATCAATACCTCAAGGTTGTAGATTTTGATTCCCCATACATTGCTCCTAGTTCGAATCCCACACAATGGATGGCCAGTCGTTCTGATGATGCATTTGAACAAGTAATGGTAGTCTATCACATCACTCTTTGGAACCAATACTTAGATAGCTTGGGGTATGATAGTGTGCTGAATTATGCCATTCATGTGGACCCACAAGCATTAAATGGTCAGGATCAGAGTATGTTCAACTTCGGGTACACCCCTCCCCGACTGTACTTTGGTGAAGGTGGTGTGGATGATGCAGAAGATGCTGATGTGATCATTCATGAGTTGAGTCATGCCATATCTCATGGAGCGGCGCCTAACACAAATTCAGGAACTGAAAGACGTACGTTTGATGAGGCCTTCGGAGATTACTTTGCGGAACGATACGGTCGCCGATTAGGCATTACAAGTACTCGAGTATTTGACTGGGACGGAAACAATACTTTTTGGAACGGACGCTCCATCAGTTATGATGGATCTAAGAATTACAACACGATATTCTTTTCTAATATTTACCAACACACAGATTTAATGTCTAGTGCCATGCTTGAATTTTCAAGTGCTGCGGGAGTTCAGCCCGCGGTTGCTGACCAAATAATTTTGGAGGCTGTTCACATGTTAATGCCTAACCAGGGCCTGAGAAAAATTGCACAAAACATTCTTTTCGCGGATTCGTTAATAACGGGTGGAAGCTATCAATCACAGATTCAACAAAGCTTTGGAGCGCCGAAAAATATCCTAAATCAAAGCGATGTGAAGGAAATAGCAGAATCGAATTGGTGCCAGTTATTATATACGGAAGATGGGTGGTTATTGAAGCCTCTAATTTCTTCCGAGGTAAGTGTGAGTTTATTCAATATCGCAGGACAACTGTTACTGACGACAACTACTACAGAGCCTCTTTTAATCGATGATAATCAGGTGTTTACTATTATGATAAGACTTGCCTCTGGAGAAGTAAAGATCTTTAAAGTGCCTTAAG
>DMCR01000017.1 GCA_003445735.1 Cryomorphaceae bacterium | reverse complement strand
AAAAATCGCTTCATGTGATTAGAATTTGCAGGTTGCAAGATAGGCCATGTCATCGCCTTCGGCAACTTTTACATGTGCCGCAATTCTGTAGCCGAGGACCCAAAATATTTCATCGTTGTGCAAGGCTACGTAGATGTGCTTTTTGCGGTGGCGAGGAATGCGCAGGTCGTTCAGGAAATCGGCCACTTTTTTTGATCCTTTCATTCCTAAGGGTGAAAAAGAATCGCCGGGTTTCCAGACTCGAATAGTCCACGGATATGGGACTGCCATAGGGCTGATCCATTCGTGATCATCATCAAATACAATCTGCGCTCTTGGGGTAGGTCGCAAGGTCAAGACAAAGGGCAAATTGGATAAATCTTCTGGCCCATGAATGGTATAAGTATTGGGGTCCAATTCCTTTTTCGGAGCCAAAATAAAGGCGGTGCGGTCTTTGACTAAAATCTTCTGGCGGCCAGAAGTTAATTGGCCCGAATCCCCCATCAAAACATGGCCACATTCCTCGTAGGAAAAGCCTAAATCCCAGCGCAGGCAGTACCTGTACAACAAAGTCTGGGCATAAGGCTGCTCGATCCAGTTACCAAAATCAATGTAAACTTCATCATCCAGTTCGCGCACATGATTTTGTTCAAACTCGTCCAACATCCCCTCCAACAGATCGCGATCGCGGACCAAATTATCAATAGTCTTGGCCAAACCGCCGTGCCAGCGAGGCTCCACTTCATCCAGAACCTCAGGCAACAAATTGCGCACCTTGTTTCGCGTATATTTCAAAGTGTGATTCGACGCATCCTCTCGCCAAGTAATCTGATTTTCCTCGGCAAACGCGAGAATATCCGCCTTGCTCATCTGTGCCATTGGACGAAGGATGTGGGGATGAGACATACCAGTAAGGCCGGTCAACCCCGCGCCGCGAAGAGCGTTCATTAAAAAGGTTTCCTTTCTATCGTCAAGGTGATGGGCCGTAAAAATATATTCCGCCCCAAGGGCCTGTGCACGTTCTGCGAACCAATGATATCGAAGCTTCCGTGCCCAATTCTGAATGTTTTCTCCCTTGCGCCTTTTAGGATCCGCATGAAGCACCTCAATTTCAAATCGATGCTCCCCGGCAAACCAGCGGCACCAGCGTTCGTCTTCGTCCGCCTCCTCGCGCAATCCGTAATTCACATGGAGCAAATACGGACGGATGTTGTAACGCTTTAACAACCAATGACTCAATACCACGGAATCTATGCCGCCGCTGAAGCCAAGAATTGCTTTTGATCCAGGAATAATGGTCATGAATGGAGGATTATAACATCAAAACTACAACCAATTTATCGAGCGCTATCAAACATGCTCTCTGCCTTGAGCAAACACTCTTCATACTCCTGCTGTGGATCGCTTAAAATCGTGATGGCGCCACCTACATGCGTCGTCGCCACGCCCGTATTGCGATTGATCGCCACACTGCGGATGACCACATTAAAATCTGCATCGCCCTCAGGGGTGGTATATCCCACCGTGCCTGAATAAATCTCCCGTGCGGTTTTTTCATACCGCTCGGCCAATTGCATGGCACTCACTTTGGGGGCGCCCGTCATCGACCCCATGGGAAAGGTCGCGCCAAAAAGCTCCCAAAATCCGGTATTGGCAGTGATATTAGCTTCGACCGTACTGATCAATTGATTCACATTTTTAAAGGCATAGGTGCCGTACAACTCGCTCACCTGAACACTCCCCTTGGTCGCCACACGACTGAGGTCATTGCGAACTAAATCCACGATCATCACATTTTCCGCGCGTTCCTTTTCACTCTCTTTCAAAGAGGCCATAGCTGCCTGGTTATTGGAAACACGGCGATTGGTGCCTTTGATGGGCTGACTCAAGATGCGCTGTCCCTTTTTGCTGAAATAGCGTTCGGGAGAAGTACAAAGGAGCTCGTGCTGATCGAGCTTGAGATATGCGCTGAATGGCGCTTGGGTTCGAGACGCCATTTTTTCAAACAAGGCGGGGGAATGCAACGCCCCCACCTCCGCCTTGAAAGCCGTGCAGTAATTGACCTCGTAAATATCCCCTCTTTGAATGTGTGCTTTGAGGTGTTCGACGGCGCTCAAGTATTCCGCTTTGGTCTCCACAGGCTTGAAATCGAGGGCCGTAGGACCTTCGGGCGGTGAGGCAGGCTGAAGAAGGTCTTGGATTATTTGGGTGGAACGATCACCAGTAAAATCGGTCACAGATAATTCTCCATCCCAACTTAAGGTACCCACTACTTCAGGTTCAAAGAAAAGGGCTTCAGGCCAATCTCCCAAGGCGGGATTCCCACGGTCCAAAGATTCAAAACGATGGCGCATTTCATATCCGGTATAACCGAAACGCCACCCGCCTTCGAGGGCGCCAAGAGCCAGTTCATCCGCGCCAAAAACACGTTGTGCACTCCACGCGAATAACAAGGCGTATGAGGTGTGAGAATTTTTATACCCCCTTGAAGTGTAGAGGGCAAAAAACGATCGGCCATTGGATTCCTCCAACAGCCGATGTTCTAAATCGATCGGATCGACCTTATGTGTCGATGCCGTATGCATTAACTATGTAGTGCGCGGTTATCTGTCGCCGCCAACGCTGCTTCCTTGATCGCCTCTGTGTAGGTCGGGTGACCGTGACAAATGCGGGCGATATCTTCAGCAGATGCGCGGAATTCCATAGCAGTAACCGCTTCCATGATCATATCTGCCGCACGAGCAGCCACCATGTGTAATCCTAATACTTCATCCGTCGAGGCGTCGGCCAATACTTTCACTACCCCATCGATATCACCGCTGGCACGTGAACGTCCCAAGGCACGCATAGGGAAGCTTCCTGATTTATAGGCAACGCCTGAAGCTTTCAACTCTTCTTCCGTCTTACCCACTGCAGCGACTTCCGGCCAAGTATAAACGATTCCTGGAATCAAATCATGATTAATATGTGGTTTCTGACCGGCTAAAGTTTCGGCTACAAATACGCCTTCCTCTTCAGCCTTATGGGCCAACATCGCCCCTTTGACCACATCACCAATGGCGTAAATGTTCGCCTGTGACGTTTGCAAATGAACATTGGTCTCTATTCGACCGCGGTCGTCAGTGGTAATACCTACATTTTCCAACCCAAGGTTATCAGTATAAGCGCGGCGTCCTACGGCCACTAAGCAGTAATCTCCTTCGAAGGTGATTTCGTTGCCTTTTTTATCTGTTCCTTTAACCGTTACAGTATCTCCCTTGCGGGTGACTTCGCTCACCTTCGTGCTCAAGCTAAACTTCATGCCCAATTTTTTCAAGCTGCGCTGCAACTCTTTGCCCAAGGCACCATCCATTGTAGGGATAATGCTCGGTGCATATTCCACCACCGTTACCTCAGCCCCAAGACGCTTGTATACAGAACCTAATTCCAATCCAATGACACCACCACCAATCACGATCATGTGCTTTGGAATCTCCTTTAGGCTCAATGCTTCGGTAGAGCTGATGATACGTTCTTTATCAAATTTCGCGAACGGCAACTCAATAGGTTTTGAGCCCGTAGCGAGGATGATGTTTTTCGCACTTACTTTGGTCGTCTTCTTACCAGCCACTTTCACGGTGTTGCCATCTACGAGGGAACCAAAGCCGTGCAGCACTTCGATGTTGTTCTTTTTCATCAAGTAGTCAATGCCATCACAGGTAGTGCTTACTACTCCTGTTTTGCGCTCCATCATCTTGCGAAAATCAATGGTCGGTGGATTTACCAGAATACCATGATCTTCGAAAGAATGTGCCGCCATGTGGTAGTGCTCCGAGGAGTCCAGCAAGGCTTTTGATGGAATACATCCAACGTTTAGACAGGTACCACCTAGTGTAGCATATTTCTCTACCAAGGCTGTTTTCATTCCCAGTTGCGCGCAACGTATAGCGCTCACATAACCACCAGGACCTGAACCAATGACAACGACGTCGTAAGAACTCATAAAATGATGTTTAATTATAAGCAAAGGTACACATGAGGCGTTGCTTACCTTGGCTTTAATCGGAAAAATCTACTAAATAGAAGTATACCGAGATTGAGGGCAAAGAGCCAGACCATGAATTGGCCGATCCAGTCCCCAGTTTTGCTGTATAATGTTTGGCCTTCGAGAAGCGGAACCTCCATGACAATCACGCCTTCCTCTTCCCAACCCAGCGGCTCATGCACTCGGCCTTTTTGGTCGATAATACAGCTGATGCCCGTATTTGCGCTTCGCACGATCCACTTACCGTTTTCTATAGCACGTAGCCCAGAGAATCGCATGTGCTGAACATGTCCATGAGTATCGCCCCACCAACCGTCGTTGGTGATAACTGCGAGCAGGTTTGCGCCTTGTTTAATATAGCCGGTGGTATAGTCTGAGAATTCGTTTTCCCAACAAATAATTGGGCCTAATTTCATCCCTGTCCCGTTTTCAAAAACCTTGCGATCACTTGAAATACCTAGCGTTCCCGAAGTTCCGCCCAACTCGAGTGCCCAATCTCCCAACCAAGGCTTCAGCAGCTGTACAAAGGGCATGGTCTCCCCACCTACCACTAGTTTTCCTTTGTGGTACAAAGACGCATTTGGCATGCCTTGCGTCCGGAATAAAGCCGTATTATACAATGTGTAGTAACGATTGCCCATAGACCTGTTATATGCATTTGGAGCATCTTGAAAGTCGTAGGTGGTCGCCCCGAAAATCGCTGCATCGCCATAGGTATCCAAAACCTGGTGTAATTTGCGATCCATAGGAGAATATCCGTAAGTGGACTCCTGTCGCACCTTCGGCAAGAACGTCTCCGGAAGTACAATCAAATCCACTCGATTTTCACCAATATGGGTTTGAAGTAAATTTCGGACCTTCTCGATTTGCTTGTCTTCCGGCATCTCCCACTTTTCGGTGTACGAATTAATATTTGGTTGGACCACTGCCACGCTCACCCATCCTAAGGGCTGATTAGCATGTGGCAATGACCAAAGGGTTAAGCTGGTCATAACAGGCAACAAAAACAGCAATAGTGGACGGTCCTTTCTGCATCGCCCTAACAACCACTCATAAGTAGCTATGGCCACTAGAAGTACCCACAGTGTTCCACCTGTGGCTCCCATCCACTGATACCATTGCACCAGTATGGGTAGGCCGTTAAACGTATTTCCTAGATTTAGCCAAGGAAAGGCCAAACCCCAGTGGTCGTGTAGCTTTTCAAAAGCAATCCAGCTCGCAATGACTGGCAAGTAAGCGAATAGGCTGAACCTTTCGATTTGTGGAAATTTCCGCCATAGGATGGAAGAACTCACACCTAGCCACATGGCCGCAGCCATCAAAGCACCATTAATGAATACAGTGGCAATGACCCCTAGAGGATGTGCATTAGCAATCCAATAGGTGGTGGCGGCATTCCAAAGCGCCATGACCACATAGAGCTTCAAAAACTTTC
>DMCR01000185.1 GCA_003445735.1 Cryomorphaceae bacterium | reverse complement strand
AATGGCCATACTCATCTAAAGTCCTGGCTTGCCACCATTGAGTCAATTGGAATTCGGTGAGTCGAGTCAACGCCCAAACCGCCCCAGCGACCCAAAAGTTCGCATAGATAAACGGCCTCAAGAGCCCTAAAAAAATGTTTATAACCGGGTGGATATTTCGTGTCATTATGGTCCCATAAATGTACGCTATGTTCGGCCAGTCTGCCGTACTTTTGCTCCATCTAATATTAACACAGTATGAAGCGCAATTCCTTTGCCTACAGACACATCGGACCTAAACCACTCGAAGTCACTGAAATGCTCCAGACCATTGGAGCTGAATCACTAGACGCTCTCATCGACCAAACCGTACCTGAAGCCATTCGTTTCAGAGGCGAAATGGATATTGCGCCTGCGATGACTGAGGCTGAGTTTACCAAGCATATAGGCGAGCTTGGTCAGATGAACACCGTGTTCGCGACCTACATCGGTATGGGATATCACCCGACCGTACTTCCAGGTGTAATCCAGCGTAATATTTTAGAGAATCCAGGATGGTACACGGCCTACACGCCTTACCAAGCTGAAATTGCACAGGGCCGTTTGGAGGCGTTGATAAATTACCAGACCATGGTCGTTGATCTGACCGGAATGGAACTTGCTAATGCATCTCTGTTGGACGAAGCAACTGCCGTAGCAGAAGCCATGAGCATGTTCTATGGAGCCATGTCTCGTTCTAAGAAAAAAGCCCGTGCCAATAAATTCTTTGTCGATCAAAACACCTTTCCGCAAAGTATTGCTTTGTTACTCACACGTGCGGAGCCCATCGGGGTAGAGTTGGTCTTCGGAGATTACAAAACATTTGAGCCTACGGAAGATTTCTTCGGCGCTTTGGTACAATACCCAAATGCCGATGGTTCTGTAGAAGATTACCGGGCATTTGCGGTCGCATGTAATGCTGCTGAGGTTCAGTTAGTCGTAGCAGCGGATATCATGTCACTCGTTTTGCTCATGCCTCCAGGAGAGTGGGGAGCTGATGCTGTGGTAGGAACAACACAACGCTTCGGGATTCCGCTAGGTTATGGAGGTCCTCACGCAGGATTTTTTGCGACGAAAGAACACTACAAGCGTTTCATTCCAGGTCGTATCATCGGTCGTACCATTGATACGGATGGTAATCCAGCATTGCGTATGGCCTTGCAAACGCGCGAGCAACACATCAAGCGGGATAAGGCGACTTCAAATATCTGTACAGCCCAAGTATTGTTGGCGGTTATGGCCGGCGCCTATGGTGTATACCACGGACCGGAAGGACTTAGAGGCATCGCTTCTACCATCCACTTACATTCAACAGCATTGAATGAAGCCGTGAAAGGAATGGGATTGACCCAGCACAATACGCACTTCTTCGATACCTTGAAAATTACCTTAAAAAATTCGACAGCGACTAAAGTCAAAGCATTGGCTGAAGCGGCTGAGGTGAACTTTAGATATTTTGACGAGCACACCATTGGTATTTCATTGAATGAAACCACCACTGATGCAGATTTGGCAGATATCGTTGCCATTCTTGCAAAAGTCGAAGGGGTAGAGACCATTGAAATGGCCGATCCTACGGGCAACTTACCAGAAGAGTTGATTCGCTTATCTGATTTCATGACGCATGAGGTATTCCACAGCTACCATAGCGAGACGGATATGATGCGCTATTTGAAATCGTTGGAGCGCAAGGATTTGGCCTTAAACCAAAGTATGATCTCACTAGGATCATGTACCATGAAGCTCAATGCAGCTTCTGAGATGATTCCACTTTCGACAGCAGCTTGGAACGGTATTCACCCTTTCGCACCTTTAGACCAGGCCGAAGGATATGCGGAGGTAATTTCAACCTTGGAGCGTGATCTAGCGGTGATCACAGGTTTTGATGCAACTTCTTTGCAGCCAAACTCTGGTGCGCAAGGTGAGTATACAGGTCTTATGGTAATTCGAGCCTACCACCAAGCCAACGGTGAAGGTCATCGTGATATCGCCCTCATTCCTTCTTCGGCGCACGGAACCAATCCAGCTTCAGCTGTTATGGCGGGAATGAAGGTTATAGTAGTCGCTTGTGATGATCACGGAAATATTGATGTGGAAGACCTACGTGCCAAAGCAGAACAACACAGTGCGAACTTGAGCTCGCTCATGATTACCTACCCATCTACTCATGGTGTATTTGAAAGTGCAGTGAATGAAATTACCGATATCATTCACCAACACGGTGGCCAAGTGTATATGGACGGTGCCAACATGAATGCTCAGGTTGGGTTGACCTCACCGGGTCTGATCGGCGCCGATGTTTGTCACTTGAACTTGCACAAGACCTTTGCAATTCCGCACGGAGGAGGAGGTCCAGGTATGGGCCCTATTTGTTGTAAGGCTCATCTAGCCCCATTCCTTCCAAAACACCCAGTGATCGACATGGGTGGCAAGCAAGGCATCAACTCGATCTCTGCAGCACCATGGGGCTCGGCATTGATCCTATTGATTTCTTACGCCTACATTAAAATGTTGGGTAAGGAAGGATTGACAGATTCAACCATATATGCCATCCTCAACGCAAACTACATCAAGGAGCGCCTTGCCGGAGCATTTGATGTATTGTACTCTGGAGAGAACGGCCGTGCGGCACATGAAATGATTCTAGATTGTCGTCCGTTCAAGAAGGATGCAGGTATAGAAGTTACCGATATTGCCAAGCGATTGATGGACTATGGATTCCACGCACCTACAGTGAGCTTCCCGGTAGCAGGTACCGTGATGGTAGAGCCTACTGAAAGTGAAGGTAAGGCGGAACTCGATCGATTCTGTGATGCCATGTTGAGCATTCGTGCGGAAATCGATGCTGTGATTCGCGGCGATATGGATGCAGCGAATAATGTATTGAAGAATGCGCCACACACCCAAGCACTCATCTGTGCAGATACTTGGGATTTGCCATATACTCGTTCACAAGCAGCCTTCCCAATAGAATATATTGCTCAGAACAAGTTCTGGCCATCTGTACGTCGAGTAGACGATGCCTATGGGGATCGTAACCTAATCTGTACTTGTGAGCCTATAGAGAATTACATGGAAGAAACAGCCGAGGCGTGAGCCGAGGCAAAATATGCAATAATAAACCCCCGGGCGCGAGTGCCAAAGGGTGTTGTAACAAAAATTTTTCCAAAAAACACGAGCGCTTACTTTCCGTTGATGGCCCTGATATCGGTGCCCGTTGGACTTTGGAATAACGCTAGGTTGAAGTGCCGCGTGGCTGCATAAAGGTGGTCGAAAATATCGGCCATGATGCCTTCGTACTCTTGCCATACGATGGTATTGGTAAAACAATATACCTCTATCGGCAACCCTTCTGTGCTTGGTTGTAGCTGGCGTACCATCAATGTGAAGTCTTGATGGATGCCTGGGTGGTTGCTGAGGTAGAACTCTACATACTTGCGGTACAAGCCTATATTGGTTTGGCGACGGCCGTTGAGCCTGCTGGCGCCTTTAATGCCTTTCTTTTGGTTATTGGTATCAATCTCAGATTGACGCTGCACGATGAAATCATGGATAAGGTCTATTTCTCCGAGGCTATCCGCCAAGCCTTCGTCCAAATGTCGTATGGAGGTTATATCAATATGGATATTGCGTTTGATGCGTCGAGCACCACTTTCACTCATGCCACGCCAGTTGACGAAGCTGTCGGAAACAAATGCAGTAGCCGGAACGGTGCTCACGGTTTTATCGAAGTTTTGAACTTTAATTGTGGTAAGGTCGATGCTGACCACATCGCCATCCACACCATATTTACTGAACGTGATCCAATCGCCAACTTCGATTAGGTCATACATGTGGATCTGGAAATTCGCCAATAGCCCTTTGATACTGTCTTGAAATACGAGGATGATAATGGCCGTGGTTCCTGCGAGAGCACCGAGAATATTCCCGGCCTTGGTTCCTGTGAGGATGCTGATCACAGCGATGACGGCACCGAAGAAGGCGAGGATGCGAATGACTTGGGAAATGGTGCGAATGGGGGTGTTCGCATATTTCGTGTTCATACTAGTCCAATGTTCCAAGGCACGAAGGGTCCGATTGACCAAGCTGACGCCTAGTACAATGACATAGAGGACTACGAGTTTTTCGAGGAACGGGATCGCTGCGGGGACGTCATTAAAAATAATGGGAACACTCGTGTGTACAATCCATGCCGGGACAAGGTGCGCCAAATTTTTGAAGATTTTCTGCTCGAAGAAGTAGTCATCCCAAGTGGCTTTGGAGCGTTTCACCAAGGTGTGGATGACGGAGAGGAGGATGCGGCGCGCAATGAAATCGGCCACCCATGAAATTAATATTAAAAGAATGATATCAATGCCCAAGGCAATCCACTGCACGAATTCTTCGCGCACGCCTTGTTTGATCAAAAAGTCAGTGGTCCAGTGAAGGTTATTCATTAGAATGGGTGGAATAGAGTTATGCTATCAAATCTAACTGATGTTGCATAAAAATATCCCAAACCATAGACAGTTGTATCATCTGCACGACGAATATTTCCAATTTGTGGACTGTAAGGCACGCTAAACAACCCGCCACCCCCAATATTATTGGCCATTACGGTGAGGTAATCATACATGCCTTCGCTCAAGGTACGAGTCTCAAACACGAGGTTAATCAAGGTGTCGCGGTACACAGTGTATGGAGGGCCGATAAAATTAAATCGGCTTACCTGGGTGCCTTGAATGAATTGGTCATCGTTAAAAATATTAATCTGGGAATTCAAACTCTTTTCAGTCTCTTGAGGTTCGAAAGGTCCCAAAAGTCCGTTTGGAGCATAGATTTCTGTAGTCCAATAGTTCTTTATCCAATACGCGTTTCCTTTTCCGACAGGATCGTTCCACATAGCATAAGCGCTGTAGTAACAGGAATCTGCATCTGCGTACCATACGGAATCCCCTGTTCTGAAGTCAATCCAGCTGCTATCATCTTCCATAATTGGGAACATTGGAGCAAGAAGGGTGAAGGGTGTATTTACCACGTCGGTAGTGCTTTCCCACAAACCAGTAGCATCTCCGTATCCGGCCGGAACATCGATGAGCAATCTATACTTGTAACCAATGGTTGCGACTAGCGCAGTGTCCTCATAGCGGCCAGGACTTACCTCCGTTAGGGTACTGACTAAGCTGTCGTTTTCATACACTTCGACGATACCTCCAGTGATGGTCGCAGGCGCGCCAATTTCTAAATATGGGGAGCTGATAGCAAGGTCCACGTAGGTCCCCGTGCCTACCAAGTCCGTTACAGAACCACCGACCGAAAGAAGGGCTGCGCCATCATAAGCATCTGTTTTTACCTTGTCGGTAACGTCCGTTTCACAGGCAGTCATGACTGCCGCGACGATGATGAAGTATAGGTACTTTCTCATGGGGATTAAAACTCTAGGTTATAGGTAATCATAGGAATGGCAGTGGCGAAGATGCTCAACTGTGTGGCTTTGGTTTGTCCTGTTGGGTCGCCGTTATCGTCTAATTCTTCCTCGAAGAAGATGCTGAACGCATTCTTTCGCCCGTAAGCGTTATAAACACCAACGTTCCAGCTACCTTTGTTGCCTCGCTTGCCAGGAACTGCGATGTCCATGCTCAAATCGAGACGGTGGTAGGCAGGGGTACGGCTGTTGTTACGACTCAAAGCAAACGGGTATACAATGCCTTCAAATTCACTCTTTGCTTCAGGGTAGGTATAAGGTTTCCCCGTTTGGTAAATGAATGAACCTGAAAAGCTGATGTTCGGTTTCCAGGCATAAGCTGCAACCAAGGCAAAATCATGCGGTTTGTCTTGAGCAGCAGGGTACCACTCTCCGAGGTTGATCCATTCATCTGGGGTATTGCCCAAGTCGACTTGGAGTTCTGAACGGCTGTAGGTGTAGGCGATCCAACCGGTAAGTTGACCAATTTTCTTGTCCAACTGCATTTCCAAACCGTAGCTGCGTCCTTGACCGGTCATCAGGGCTACTTCTATATTGTCGATACCCGTTGGCTGCGCGCCGTTCTTAAAGTCAACAAGGTCACGCATGCGCTTGTAGTAAGATTCTACGCTGAGTTGCCACTCGCCTTCCTTGAAGTTACGGTTCCAACCTATGGCCACTTGGTCTGCAGTACCTGGTTTGATGTAACGACCTGCCGGGCGCCATGTATCAATAGGTAATGAAGACGTGGTATTCGATATCAAATGCAGGTATTGACGCATTCGGTTATAACTCGCCTTGATGGCTGAGTTTTCTGAGGTCTTGTAGTTGACGCCTAATCGCGGTTCGAGGCCCTGCAATCCTTCAAAGGATTTGATGATTTCGCCTGAGGTATATGAGGTGGTATCTACAATAAGGTCATTGCGAACGGTACCGATAGAGGTAGGGGTGTAGTTCACCACGTTGCGCGCTCCCACATTATAGAAAGAGCTGTAGCGTATGCCCCCACGAACAGTTAGGCGGTTGTTGATTTTCCAATCGTCCTCGATGAACAGTGCTGGTTCTACCGCGTACTCGTTTTGAAGTTCAATGGAGATGTCCGTGAGGTTGCTGTCAATGTAATCCAATGTGGTTGAGAAAGGTTCAAAATCATAAACGGTGGCTTCGACCCCATAGTTGATTTGGTGTTGCGCGTTCGGGAACCAGCTGAATGAGATTTTGTTGGCCTGGTTGCGGATGTAGGCGATGTTGTCAATTTTCGCTTGTGGGAAATCAAACAATATGGCGTAATCGTAATCAGAGTAAATGCTGCTGACATTCATGAAGAGTTTGTCCGAGAGCAGGTAGTTCCAACGAGCTGTCAATCCTAAGTTGCCCCAGTTAAACCCGACAAGCCCCGGTACTCCAAAAGCGTCTTTGCCGTAATAAGCACTGAGGAAGAGACGGCTTTTGTCGGAGAATTTATAGTTGACCTTTGCATTGAGGTCGTAGAAGTTGGCGATGATGTTGTTCAAATCATCGTTAGGACTCAATTTCAATAGGACATCTTGGTAGGAACGGCGTCCTGCCACCATGAAGCTGGCCTTGTCTTTAACAATTGGACCCTCGAACATCAAACGGGAGGAAAGCAGCCCCAAGCCCATGCTTCCTGCAAATTCTTTGTTGTTCCCTTCCTTTTGGTAGACGTCGAGCACAGAGCTTAATCGGCCTCCATAGGGTGCGGGAATACCACCTTTGTAAAGCTTCAGATCGCGCACTGCATCCCCATTGAATACGGAGAAAAATCCAAAAATGTGCGAGCTGTTGTACACAGGTGCTTGGTCGAGTAAAATGAGGTTTTGGTCGGTTTTACCGCCGCGAACGTTGAATCCACTGGCGCCCTCGCCCACTGTAGTTACCCCAGGCAGGAGTGTTATCGAGCGAACCACATCAAATTCACCCAAAAACTGTGGGATGGCCTTGATTTGTTTTGCGCTGAGCTGTGTGGTAGACATTTCGGCGCGGTTCAAATTTTCGTCTAATTTCTTAGCGGTAACTTCCACTTCAGCCAATTCATTTGTCGCCTCGCTCAATTCAAAATCAACGGTTTTACTGCTGCTTAAGTTGATGGTACGAACTTCGCTTGTATATCCAATGAAGCTGACCGTGAAGGTTTGTTTTCCGGCAGGAAGTGTCAAGGAATAGAATCCATAAATATTGGATACAGTTCCCTGGCGTTCTTCATTGATAATAGAAGCATTGATGAGCTCTTCTCCCGTCGCAGCATCGCGGATATACCCACTAATAGTAACGTTTTGAGAATGAGCTGAAAGAGTAAACGCTAGTCCTAAAAAGGCAAGCCCTTTTTTCATATTGCGGTTATTTTACAAATACATAAGCGATTTCTCGCTTTTTTGTTCCGTAAACAGGCAAAGTTTGTGCCACGACTCGATTGGGTCCAGGATATTTGGCTTGATTATCTGATGAACCATTAAAAGAGAATATTCAAGCAACAGACTTCTACTGAAACTTAGAGTGGGACTAGTACTGAAAAGTTTAACGGAAAAAATCTAAATGTATTGTTAACTACAGTTTAGACTACTCCCTAATGAAGATTTTATAAGCGAGAATGGTGCCTGTCAAACTACAGCCGATAATATTAGCCAGTATGAGCGGAAAGTCTTGAATGAGAAGTCCGTAGATTAACCATCCGCCTTGTCCGGTGAACATCATGGCGTACATGGTAAAGCTTAAGTCCTTTACTTTCTTATAGCGAATAATCTTCCAGGCTTGTGGAACGAACGAAGCAGTGGTCAGTGAAGCTGCAATAAAACCTATACTATCCGTCCAATTCATGTGACAATATTACCACATTACGAGCGTATGACGACTTCGCGGTCGGTCATTTTTGCATCGCTCTTCTCATCTAGGGTAGGTTGGGCCATTTATTCCCACTCATAACCTCTGTCTCCTTTGCTTTGAAGAGAGGTCTTCCGGATTTCCAAATAGAGTTTCTGGTTGCTCAATCGTTCGTGTAAGGTTTAGATTTTGGTGGTGGGTAATTAGGGGGTGCATACCGTGAAGAGGCAACTACAAGGAATGACACCCCTAGGTTGTTAATAACTTGTTCATAAGTATTCTGAAGGCCCATAGTTCGTGGCTTGTCTAGTTGTGTGAAAGGACTCCTTGATGTAATTTTGCCCTATCTTATATAAACAAGAATATACAATGTCTCAATTAGTAGGAACTATCGCTCAAATTATCGGTCCTGTAGTGGATGTTAAATTTGACGGTTCAAAAGGAGAGCTACCTAAAATCTACGAAGCTCTTGAAGTAACAAAATCTACTGGTCAGGTAGTAATCCTTGAGGTGCAA
>DMCR01000050.1:1797-4723 GCA_003445735.1 Cryomorphaceae bacterium | reverse complement strand
ATCATAATTAATAGGTAATGTGTAGGGTTCCTTCTTCGGTAACGACGCCGCATCTGTTTTCAGCTTCAACTTGGTAAAAGTACACACCAGGGGTGAGAATTTCGTCATCATAATCCGCCCCCCAATCGAAGGTCGGCGCATTGGTTTCAAAGACCTTGAGGCCCCATCGGTTAAAAAGAATGACATGGAACCTATCCCAATTCTCGTCGGTATTGATGGTCCATCTATCATTAATATTATCTCCATTCGGCGTGATGATGTTCGGCACAGTAAAGGGCTCACCCGCGAAGTAGATATCAAAGGTTTCCGTAAGTGTATCGGTGGTGTTACATATGCTGTCGTATCCCACTAGTGAGATCTCGTAAATGCCGGTGATACCGATGGTAAGCGGGTTAGTGGCACCTTGGTTTTGACCGTCGACGAGCCATTCAAAACCCTGGTACACGCTATTGTAGGCAGGAGAAAACTCAACAAATTCTTGGGTTTCACAATCCTCAACATCAGAGATGATGTTCAAATATGGTGGGAGTCGGAAGAACACGGTATCGACAAATTCCTCCGCCACGTTACAGAGTGTATCCAGGGAGGTAAGGGTGATGACGGTATAGCCAGCGGTGGGCATATTGGTTTGGAATTGAGCCGCAGAGAAGTTTACGCCTGCAATGCTCCAATTCAATATTCTATCTGTGATAATGGAAGAGTCCAGAGTACTGCGCAAGGATGCGGTCACAGTGCGCTGCGGATCGCAATAATCGTAATCGAAATGGGTAAATGCGGAATCATATGCAGGATTTACTTGGACATTAAAGGTCGCCGTATCCCAAGTATCACAGATGGTATCATGGCCAATGACTTGGACCGGGTAGGTGCCGGGAGATGCATATACATGACCGTTAGGAAGATTGGATCCTGTGTTGGAGTTGCCGTCGCCCCAGTATACCGTAAATTCTTGTACGTTGGCACTGGAATCCTGCAAAATGAGGGTGTTCGGTAGACAGAAGGCAGGTGGATCTGGGTAGGTTCCCACCCGAGCATTTTGCACATCCAGATCAATGACGGTCACCGCGAGGTTGCAATTCGTTGAGTTATTACTGGTCGAATAGGCGGACGAAGGGAAAGAAGGATAGTTCGAGACCCCACCACAGCCTGCACAGACCGCTTGGAAGATTCGTCCATTGCGGTCGAATCTAGAGGTGCCGCCGTCCACATGTTCTCTACTTGGCCCACCAAAATAGGTCGCCAATCGCGCATCTTTCCAATCAGGACCAAGTACTAAGAAATATAAATCACGTCCATCGGTAGTACTTTGAATGGCATTCGGCGTAGTAATCATGTTATTGGTATTTCCCTCCGGGTTAGGCGATCCGCCCCAGCCGCTGAAATAAGTATTGCCACAATCATCTACTAGTAGCGCCGTCGGACTGACATCCACCGTCGCATTAGAACTATCGCCCCATACAGCAGTTCTGCGAAGGTCAAATCCATTATTAGTGTTGCGCTTAAACTCTTGAAAATATTGAGCGCTCCCAGGTTGTCCCCACAGCCCACCGTCGTGCGCTAGCCCACCTTTATGCTGGCCCATGACCGTCACAATAGAATTAGTATCTGTTTCTGAATGTACCTCCACAAAAAAGTGTTGGTTATAGCCGGTATCCGCCTGAACGTCGAGGGCATCCATTACTATACACGTCGCAACTCCAATAGGACTTGGGCTTATATATCCGGAAAGTAGCACGGCATTTTGATCTGAGGAGGTAGGAACTGACGTATTGAACGCATTCACCCAACCCATTTCGAAACTGCTATCGGTCGATGCCCCTAGGGAGCCCGCCGCAAAGAATGGACTGTACTTAAAGTTAGCATTAGGATAATTCAACCCTTTTTTATCGGATAAGGCAATGGAATACAGGGCATCATCGCCTGAAGTTCCGGCGTAAGTACTAGCCAATAATTGGGTCATATTTCTACTTAAGATACTAAACACACCATCCTGATTCCCCTGATGCGTTGTCGCAGGAAGCAATGTTGGATAAGAACTGCTCAATGTCGAACTCGCGATA
The DNA here is from genome assembly GCA_003445735.1 of Cryomorphaceae bacterium. Taxonomy (GTDB): domain Bacteria; phylum Bacteroidota; class Bacteroidia; order Flavobacteriales; family Schleiferiaceae; genus UBA10364. The sequence goes on along the minus strand of DMCR01000050.1, from coordinate 2,663 downwards.
TAGACGTGTCCGCCATTGCGACCTACTTCAATGTCGCCGCGATAGCTGTCCCCGTAATTTAATCCAAGATTCGTGTTGATACCGTCATTACCAGCACCCCCGAGGTATGTACTCCCCACTAACTGGGTTCCATTGGCACTAATGTGCGCTACAAAGAGGTCGGTACCCTGAGTAAATGTGTAATATTCTGCCGTCACCTGCTGCCCTGAAGCAAATGAGGTATCATAAGCTGTGGCCGTCACCCCGAAATCATCGGACCCCGTAGAGCCCAGAATATAGAGGTCACCATTTTCATCACAATCTAGACTATAAGGTTGGTCCAAGTTTGATCCGCCCAAAAAGCTTGACCACAATAACTGGGTCCCATCCGATGAAAACTTCGAAAGTGCCACATCAAATAAGCCGCCATTAAATACAGTATCTACCGCTCCGAGCGTAGTAGGATAACCTGTTCCCCACACTATTCCTCCTCCAAAAGCATTGCCATTGTCGTCAAAAGTAGCCGTATAGCCAAAGTTGTCCGAGGAGCTCCCCGTGTATGTGCTAAAAATATAGATAGGGTCTATGATCAAGGTTTGGTCTTTTTTTCTGCGACCAATTTTATATCCCACATACCCCTCTTCTTGGTCGTACCGCGCGCGAACTTCACTATCTTCTTGGTATGCATAAGGTATACCTTCTACAAGCGAGCCAAAGCGAGTTTGAAGATGGAGCTGTTTCTCCAATACCTCAAGGCCCCACAAACCGCCGTAATGAATACGTATTTGTTCAGGATCCACACCAGGGTCTAATTCCCAATCGAATTTAAACCCTCCCACAGCCTCATACACCACTAAATCAATTCCCGGGTACACATCCTGTGCTCG
>DMCR01000050.1:0-1376 GCA_003445735.1 Cryomorphaceae bacterium | reverse complement strand
GCCCATTGCATTTCTCGCGCCCCATCAAACGCCATACTAAAAATGTGGTAATGTAAGGTGTCAGAATAATGGTGATGATCACCGATGTGATCACCATTAAAATCTGCAGGGTCCATAACGGAAAGCACCAGCGAATCTGGAGTCAAAAACAGGCTATTGGGACCCATCTGCATCCTAAAGGCGGAAGGATCGTTCCATTGCCCGCTATTATGCACAAATCCCTGCTGGGCATGGAGGCCGCAGGAAATCAAAAATACTAGTGAAAACAATATGGAACGCATAGCCCCAAGATAAGGAGTATCCTGCGCAAATTGTTCGTTATCCGCGCAATGTATACGCCCTTTGACGCATTGGTTTAATACTCGTCTGCCGCGGCACTTTCACCCTGCTGCATAAGGAAGGCTTTAAGGAATCTATCAATGTTTCCATTCATCACCCCATCCACATCAGAAGTCTCTTCAGCAGTACGGACATCTTTGACCAATTTGTACGGGTGCATCACATAATTGCGAATCTGCGAACCCCATTCGATCTTCTTCTTGCCCGCTTCAATCTCTGCACGCTTGGCATTGCGCGCCTCAATCTCCATCTCGTACAATTGGGATTTCAAAAGCTGAATAGCCTTCTCCTTGTTCCCTAACTGCGACCGCGTTTCCGTATTCTCGATGATAATTCCAGTAGGCTTATGACGCAGACGTACCCCAGTCTCTACCTTGTTCACATTCTGGCCACCGGCCCCAGAACTACGGAAGGTATCCCATTCGATATCACTCATGTTGATTTGAATATCAATGGTATCGTCTACTAGTGGGAACACATACACCGAAACAAAGGAAGTATGGCGCTTTGCATTTGAATCGAACGGTGAAATACGCACTAAGCGGTGTACCCCATTCTCTCCTTTTAAATATCCAAAAGCAAAATCTCCTTCAATCTCTAGCGTCACGGTCTTGATTCCAGCAACGTCGCCTTCTTGTAGGACCAATTCCTTCGTCTTGTATCCATTTTTCTCTGCGTACATCAAATACATACGCATCAACATGCTGGCCCAATCACAGCTTTCGGTACCACCGGCACCCGCAGTAATCTGCAACACGGCACTGAGTTTATCCTCTTCACCGCTCAACATATTGCGGAACTCTAATTCCTCAATCAAATTCTCACAGGTATAATACGCTTCCTGAACCTCAGCTTCGTCCAGCTCACCTTCTTTGTAAAACTCCAAACTGAGCTCGGCCTCACCGAATAAAGCCTCGGCTTTCTCATAGCCTTCCACCCAAAACTTAACACCCCGAAGGGCTTTCATCACCTTCTCCGCCTCTTTAGGGTCATTCCAAAATTCGGGTGAAGCTGTTTTCTCTTCTTCGTTAATAATA
>DMCR01000047.1:5496-5628 GCA_003445735.1 Cryomorphaceae bacterium | reverse complement strand
CATCTTAGAAAACGAACCTCAGCTAATCTCTAATGACTTAGGACGAACCACCTGTGCGTATTTCATGCCTGGAGACACCACCATACTCTATGCCAGTACTTTCGCCGGAGATACCGAATGCCCAGCTGTACC
>DMCR01000047.1:0-5161 GCA_003445735.1 Cryomorphaceae bacterium | reverse complement strand
GAGCGCGGCGAAAGTGGCGCCTACGTCTGGCCTATCTATTCAAATTTCGATATTTACGTGAGCGACCTTTCAGGCAACATCGTAGACACCTTAATCTCTGGCCCGGGCTACGATGCAGAGGCTACTGTGAGTCCTGATGGAAGCAAGATTGTATTCACCTCAGATCGCAGCGGCGATTTGGAATTATACTTATGTGATATCGACGGATCAAACATCACCCAAGTAACCAGCAGCCTTGGCTACGATGGCGGTGCATTCTTCAGTCCAGATAGCAAGAAATTGGTATTCCGCAGCTCTCGTCCACAAACTGAGGAGGAAATCACTAAGTACAAAGACTTGTTGGCCAACGGCTTGGTAGAGCCTACCCACATGGAAATTTATACGTGTAATGTGGACGGAACAGAATTGACCCAAGTGACTTCTTTAGGCAATGCGAACTGGGCTCCATTCTACCACCCAAGTGGGGAGAAAATCATTTTCTCTACTAACCACCACAGCGAAAAAGGCTACCCATTCAACCTGTTCATGGTCAATACAGATGGAACGGGCTTACAACAAATCACATACGATGGAGTGTTCGACGCATTCCCAATGTTTTCTCCGAACGGCAGCAAACTAGTCTTTGCCTCCAATCGAAATAACGGCGGAACCCGCGCTACGAACCTCTTTATTGTAGACTGGAAAGAATAAACTTATGCTTGCCACCATCTTTTGGGACTTCCCCAATTACATTCCTCTTTTCGGATTTGAACTTCGGTTCTATTCGTTGATGTTCATCATCAGTTTTGTGCTGGGGCAGTATGGTATGCAATATGTATTCAAAAAGGAAAACATCGACCCTAAGCTTATGGACAGCCTTGTCTATTGGATGATTGGAGCGACCATTGTTGGAGCGAGATTAGGTCATGTATTCTTCTACGATTGGGACAAATACAAGGACAATCTAGGCGATATTCTCAAGGTTTGGGAAGGGGGACTGGCTTCACACGGAGCCGCCATCGCTATCGTAGCCGCTATGATCTACTGGTCGCGAAAATATGCCAAAGTACATCCTTTATGGACCCTAGATCGCATTGTAATCGTGGTTGCTTTAGCTGCTGGATTCATTCGTATGGGGAATTGGTTCAACAGTGAGATTTATGGTGCACCGGCGAACAGCGCTTTAGAAACCGTATTCGTAGAAGACGGAGCTCAGGCCATACAGCGCGGCTTTGCGGACCAAGTGAAGTACATGGAATTCGAACCTACGGGTGAAATTTTGGAAACGGACACCTTGGCCTTGCCGGAATTGGACCTTAGTATTTCATTTCATCAAAGCAACGAAGCACAAACGATTCAATACGCCAATACCTATTTGCCACAGATTATCCGTATGCAGCGTCCAGACAACCGGAACCTTTGGATTTTAGACGGTACTGTTGCCGAGGTCTATGAAGGTGCAGATGGTTGGGAAGCCTCCGTTAAGATCTACGGCATTCCGCGCTACCCTACCCAACTTTTCGAAGCCGGCGCCTACTGGATCATCTTTCTCACCCTCGCTTTATTGTATTTGAAGCGTGGATCAGGCGATAAACCTGGATTCCTTTTAGGACTTTTCCTCACCCTAGTCTTCGGGTTCCGATTCTTTATTGAATACCTCAAGGAAATTCAGGTTAGCTTCGAGCAGAGCATGAGTCTCAATATGGGCCAGTGGTTGAGTATACCCTTGGTAGCCTTTGGATTATTCCTCATTTTCAGAGCACAAAAAACATTATAAATCTTCGACATGAACTCCTTCAGAAAATATGCCATTTGGATTGTCGGCTTGGGATTGGCTGCCTTCATTATCCCTTCAACCATAGGGAGTTTTGGCAAATTCAATGAAAACACGAAGCCATCGGTCAAGCAGCCTACACGGCCGTACGAACCGCCGTTTAGAATGGACGGTACCCTATGGGCTATCAATGGCACCGACACTGCGGCTATGTTCCGCACAGAATATGCTACCACACTGGCAGCCATTGAAATAGGGATGATGTATAGAAAATCTATGGACAGGGATATGGCCATGTTATTCTTCATGTCTGGAGGGGACCAATTACGCAGCTTTTGGATGAAGAATACCGACGTACCGTTGGACATCGTCTACATCAATAGTGCACACGAAGTAGTGAGCATCCAAGCCAATGCACAACCCCACTCTACGCGAAGCTTGCCAAGTGATCAACCAGCCTCCTTTGTACTTGAAATTTACGGCGGTGAAGCAGCAGCTCAAGGCATTGGTGTAGGCACCAAAGTGTACTGGTCAGATAAACAATAAAAAAGTCCTCCGCCTCAATTATTTAATTATATTTGCGCCCTCAAGCATTACAAACATCTAAATGTGATTTTGATATGTACCTAACGAAGGAAAAAAAGGCAGAGATCTTCGCAGAATTCGGAGCATCTACAACAGACACGGGATCTGCAGAAGGTCAAATCGCTTTGTTCAGCCACCGTATCAATCATCTGACTGAACACTTAAAACAAAACAGAAAAGACCACAACACTGAGCGTTCCTTGGTTGCTCTAGTAGGAAAGCGTAGAAAATTGCTGAACTACTTAAAGAGAAACGACATCGAACGTTACCGTGCAATTGTTGATAAGCTAGGCTTGAGAAAGTAAGCTTGACAATACGAACGACAAAAAGGCAATTTTTTTAATTGCCTTTTTGCGTATAAAAAAGTATCTATTTTAATTATATATGATTCCTAAAGCAATTACTGAAACTATCGTGCTTCCCGACGGAAGAGAGATCACGCTTGAGACCGGGAAACTGGCCAAACAAGCTGATGGCTCTGTTGTAGTTAAGTGCGGTGGTACAATGCTGTTAGCCACTGTTGTGTCTAGCAAAGAAGCGAAAGACGGTGTAGACTTTCTTCCGCTTACGGTAGATTACCGTGAAAAGTTTGCGGCCAATGGTCGCGTGCCAGGCGGATTCCTCAAGCGTGAGGGTCGTCCATCAGACAATGAAATTTTGACCATGCGTTTGATCGACCGCGTATTGCGTCCTTTGTTCCCAAAGGATTATCATGCTGAGATCCAGCTCATGATCCAGATGATTTCCTACGACGAAAACGTAGAAGCAACCTCTTTGACTGGTTTGGCCGCATCTGCTGCCATTGCAGTAAGTGACCTTCCATTCGACGGTCCTATTTCCGAGGTTCGTGTGGGTCGCATTAACGGTGAACTCATCATCAACCCTACCCCAGCACAAATCGCTGATTTAGAAATTGATATGGTTATTGGTGCTTCAATGGACTCTGTGGTCATGGTAGAAGGTGAGATGCAAGAAATTTCTGAAGAAGAAATGGTAGAAGCCATCAAATTCGCCCACGATGCCATCAAGGTGCAGATTCAAGCGCAGCTAAACATGGCTTCTCAAGTTGATAAAGCTGAGGTAAAACGTGAATACAGCCACGAAACACACAACGAAGAAGTTCGCGAAGAAGTCATGAAAGTGACTTACGACAAAGTATATGAAGTCGCCAAAAGCGGTTTGCCGAAGCACGAGCGCTCTGCAGGATTTAAAGCTGTGCTGAACGAGTACTTGGAAGGTAAAGATGAAGAATGGATGGAGGCCAACGCTGGTTTCGCCAAGAGCTACTTCCATGATGTAGAGTATAAAGCCATGCGCAACATGGTACTGACTGAAGGTAAACGCCTTGACGGTCGTTCAACGACTGATGTTCGCCCTATTTGGTCTGAAGTTGATTACTTGCCAGGCGCACACGGTTCTGCCGTCTTCACTCGCGGGGAAACTCAATCTTTGACTACCGTCACCTTGGGAACTTCATTAGATGCAAACAGAATCGATGACGCTACATTCACTGGCGAAGAGAAATTCTACTTGCACTACAACTTCCCGCCATTCTCTACTGGTGAAGCCCGTCCTATTCGTGGCGTAAGCCGTCGCGAAGTGGGTCATGGTAATTTGGCACAACGTGCTTTGTACCAAATGATCGATCCAGAAAACCCATATACCATTCGCGTGGTGAGTGATATCCTAGAATCAAACGGTTCGTCTTCTATGGCAACGGTTTGTGCGGGTACCTTGGCCCTAATGGATGCGGGCGTAAAAATGGTGCGCCCAGTAAGTGGTATTGCCATGGGATTGATTTCTGACGGTGAGAACTACGCAGTACTTTCTGATATTCTTGGAGACGAAGATCACTTGGGAGATATGGACTTCAAAGTAACAGGTACTGAGAACGGTATCACTGCATGTCAGATGGACATCAAAATCAAAGGTTTGAGCTACGAAATCTTGGTGAATGCTTTGAAGCAAAGCCGCGCTGGGCGCATGCACATCCTGGGTGAGATGTTGAAGACTATGCCTGAGACTCGCGCACAATTGAAGCCAAATGCGCCGAAGATTATGACATTGACTGTGAAGAAAGAATTCATTGGACCAATTATCGGCCCAGGCGGTAAGAACATCCAAGGCATCCAAGCGGATACTGGCACGACCGTTACCATTGAAGAAATCGACGATCGCGGTCACATCGAAATCTCAGGAAAGGATTACGACATGATGAACAAGGCGCTTGAAATGATTCGTGCCATTGCATTCGAACCTGAAGTAGGTGCTGAGTACGAAGGCATCGTTCGGGGCGTTCAGACGTATGGAGCGTTTATTGAAATCGCACCTAAAGTTCAAGGATTGTTACACATTTCAGAGATCGATTGGACGAGAATTAAGAACGTGGAAGACGTCTTGAAAGAAGGTGATAAGGTCCGCGTGAAGTTGCTAGACGTTGATAAGGCTGGTAAGATGAAGCTCAGTAGAAAAGTGCTTCTTCCAAAGCCAGAGAAAACTGACGCATAATTAATATATTTTGAACTTGTGATACCAGCGCTGCTGGCATTCACAGTTAAATAGTAAAGGCCAAACATGAGACAGTTAAAAATCACAAAACAGGTTACCAACCGCGAAACCGCTTCACTTGATAAATACCTCCAAGAAATTGGTAAGGTAGAATTGATCACTGCTGAGGAAGAGGTAGAGTTGGCACAGCGCATTAAAGCGGGTGACCAAGTAGCGTTGGAGAAACTAACCAAAGCCAACTTGCGATTTGTGGTTTCTGTTGCCAAGCAATACCAAAACCAAGGTTTGACCCTTCCAGATTTGATCAACGAAGGA
>DMCR01000081.1 GCA_003445735.1 Cryomorphaceae bacterium | reverse complement strand
TCTCTCGCGATGGTCTGCGCGCACCTAAATCTAAAGTGGAGGCTATTGGTGTAGGTGGATTGAGCGGTAAAGTATTGCGCGAACGCAGTACCGAAGTCATCACTTATTTACGCGCAAGGCTCAAAGATTCCATTGCCATTATTGCAGTAGGTGGAATCTTCACCGGAGCAGATGCCAGGGAAAAGTTGAATGCTGGTGCAGATCTAGTACAAGTTTGGACAGGATTTTTATACGAAGGTCCTGCGATGGTGCGCAGAATGCTCCGCAATTTGTAATTTCGGGGGAGAACCTATCCAACCCTCAGAAATGAACCAAATCTCTATTGTAGAGTGTCCTCGTGACGCCTGGCAAGGCATACACGAATTTATTCCTACTTCGGAAAAAGTAGCCTACCTCAAGCAATTGTTGCAATGTGGGTTCCATACCCTGGACGCAGGCAGCTTTGTCAGCCCACGTGCTATGCCTCAAATGGCCGATGCTTATGAACTGTTTGGGGCGCTAGAAGAAGCAAAATCCAAAAGCCCTACGAAGCTGCTGGCTATCGTGGCAAACGAATTCGGGGCACGGCGTGCCGCAAAATATGATTTCATCGACGCCTGGGGCTATCCTTTTAGCGTGAGTGAAATATTTCAACAACGCAATTCTAGAAAGGACATACCTGGTGCTATTGAAGATTTGAAGCGTGTAAAAGCTATGGCTTCAGACCACAATGTGGAATTAGTCGTATACCTCAGCATGGCCTTCGGCAATCCCTATGGGGAAGCTTATAATGTGGACATGGTGTTTGAGCGACTATATCAAGCAGTGGAATGTGGCGCCGATATCGTGTCCTTGAGCGATACTTCAGGACAAGGGACCATTGAGAAGGTAGGAGCATTGAGCGCATTGATGAATACAGAGTCAAAGGTGCCGTGGGGCGCCCATATGCATAGTATATACGGCGAAGCTGCTGCCAAGGCCCAAGAGGCGATAAAGCACGGTTGTACAAGAATAGATACAGCGCTGCGTGGCTTTGGCGGCTGTCCTTTTGCCAGTGATGCTTTGATCGGTAATATGCCTACAGAAAAGGTATTGAGCGTCATTACCGCTGGGGGCTTCGAATGCACCGTCGATCCCTTACAATTAGAAAGTTCATATAATAATGCGCTCAAGCTCTTTGGGCGTTATGTTTAAGCGTACCTTTACCATCATAGGTTGTTCAGCGGAAGTTGAACCGAAGAAGGAACCCGGTGGGAGTCCGGGGCTTTGCCAGAAGCTGTAATTCGTGTGGAAAGCACCTGTAGCCACTGCCTTAGTGGGCGGGAAGGAAGGTGTGGGAGCGAAGAGCCAGAAGACTTGGCCTATGAAGAATATTTAATGGTGCTCTGGGTCAAGCACTGGAATAGGATGAAAAACAAAACGCTTCTTTTTTTAGCCGTAGCATGCCCTTTGTTGATGTGGGGCCAATCAGATACACTCTGGGCCGCCGATATCATTGGCCAGGTTTCCAAAGGCAGTGAATACCGTACTTCTGCGGATTCCTTGGCCACGGATGTTGAGAGCGCCTCAGATTATCTTCAAAAGGATTCGCGATTCAATCTCAAGCAATATACTCCAGGCAGTGTCGTGGCTTCAAGCTTTGGCGGTGCTTCAAGTGAGCAAAGTCGAGTACTTTGGGACGGCATAGATATTAGCAGCATGGCCACTGGGGTGTTGGATTTAAGCTTGGTCCCTGCCATGATGCTGAGCACCACTTCCATAGTGGATGGTATTAATGGTGGAGCGTCGTCAAATATGGGCTCTATGGGGGCCTTAAATTTGAATCTAAGTCCGAAAATTGGGCGGGGAACGGCGACTGCTGTTGGCTTGACGAGTTTAGACGAGCTTACGTTGAATGCTCATTCATGGGGTAGTTTCTTCAAGATCCGCTACCAAAGCATTGTACGATTTACCAGCAGTGATAATGAATATGATTATCGGCTCGGCCCGTTGGAAGGAAGAATGGTCGGCAATGGTTATGGCGATCTTACGTATTTACAACGCTTTAGCGGGGCAATGGGTAAAACGTATTGGAGTTCCGATCTGTGGTATACTCAGAGCGAAAAAAACAACAGCGGATCCATTCTAAGCCCAGGGTACATCAACCATCTTGAGGACGAGGTGGTCCGGTTCAAGTACAAATTAAAAAGGGGGCACAACGAGATGAAGCTCTTTGCTTCGCAAGAATGGCAGGCCTACACAGATACGATGTCCTCTTGGACGCTGCGCGATACCAATACCTTTGGCCAATTCACTGCGCTATACACTCGCACGGAAAAACGTTACCATGCACACCTGTCGTTGAACCGATATACGGCAGGGGGGACGAACAGAACAGCAACGGTATGGATGCCGCAGGTGCAGCTGAATCTAAAGCCGAACCAAGACTGGAATGCGGTGCTAAAGGCCGCTCAGTACCACGATCAAGTGTATTGGAGTGCCTATGCCTTGTATTCGCGTTCAAAACAACCATGGCTGCAACAATGGTCGGTGGGGAGCTATTATCGATTGCCCACACTTAACGAGATGTATTGGAACCCTGGAGGCAATGCAGGAGTGAGCGCAGAACGTTCGTACGGGGCTAAATATTCGTTGGAACATCAGGGTAAGTGGACCATTCGTTTCACATCGGACCAATTGTATTACGACCAGATGATTCAATGGGCGCCGGGAAGTGATGGGAATTGGACTCCGCAAAACTATTATTCCGTTTATACCAGTACAACTCACCTAGGGGTAAAGCGTAAAATTTGGCAACAACAACATGTATTCAATACCACTCATCAATACAGCCGTATCCTTGACGTAGTCTCGAATAACGCCAACATTATCGGCAAGCAGTTGATCTACAGGCCGGTCTTACAAGCGGTATATACGATAGAGCAAGATTTGCCCATAGGGACCTTGATGTTGCGCGGCTATTATACGGGACTTCGGCACACGCTCCGTGATAATGCGCGCACGGGAGAGTTGCCGGCCCAATCTTGGGTGGATTTGGCATATTCTTTGAGCGGTAAAAGAAAGCGTTGGCAGTGGGTATTCCGCATTGAGAACCTTACGGGAGCTCAGCGCCAATTCTACCAATATTATCCTATGCCGGGCAGAACCTATTTATTGAACATTAAACTAAATTCATAACACATGAGAATTTCATCGTCTATTTTAATTATCGCATCGATAGCATTAATTTCCTGCGGTCAAAATCCTCCGACTACAGGACCCAGCGGTTTTTATACAGATTTACACCTTATCCTAAACGAAGGGCCTTTCGGTTCCGGAACAGGAACCATTACTGCCTATGATGCAGATACAGTGATTGAATCTGCCTTCGCCACAGAGAACGGCTTTCCATTAGGCAACGTAGCTCAGCATATGGTGGAGAGCGATTCTTTGCTTTTTGTGGCTATAAATAATAGTAACAATGTATACGCCGTCAACAGAAACACGTTGCAGCACAAGTGGACCGTAGGTCTCGAACAGCCTCGATATTTGGCGGCTTACGGCAGTAATATTTTTGTATCAAACTGGAAGGACAGCGCGGTGTACGTGCTTTCCAAGGAAACCGGCGCGCAAGTAGATAGCATCTATGTAGGAAACTTCTCAGAGCAGATGATGGTATTTGATAATAAGTTATTTGTTGGAGTAGGGACCTACGAAGGCCCCTATAAAATAGCGGAGATTAATGTGAACACATTCGAAGTGACCCTGCACAATACAGGTGATGTTCCAAACTCCTTTGCTATTATCGGTAACGAACTATATGTAATGAATTCTGGTGAGCAGAATTGGGGCATTAGCCCTGATACGAAATCCAGTATCTGGAAATACACTGGATCAGGATTTTCTGAACAAGCCATAGCTCCAAACACTAACAAACACGCCATTTCTTTGGTGAGTGACGGTACAAATGGATATTTTTTGAATAACAGCTACGATGGGGCTATTGTTAAATGGACTCCAGGTCAGAACTGGCAGACTTCTGCCATGACCTTGCCAGGTGGCTACAAACTGAATGCACACGAGGCCAATCTATTTTTCCTAGACGCCAAAGATTATGCGAGCAATGGGGAGTTGCGCGTATATTCCACTTCAGGTGATTTGTTGGAAACTGTTCCAGCGGGTGTGATTCCCCGCCAGGTCATCTACTAAGCTTTTACGGTACTGAATTTGGTTTCTGCAGCATAAGCCATAGCGCTAAACAATGCTGTGGAGATAAGTTCAGGTGCATGAAACGGAATGGCTGCGGCATATGTGGCCATCAAACCTCCCCAAGTCATTGGGAACACGCTGTAGGCGCTTAGGAAAACACCAAGATTACTGAGCAAGAAGAACGCTATAGAACCGCCTACAAGCAACATTGAACCATTTCTCATGTTCGTTGCTTTGCGACCGAGAAGCGCATAGGCAGCGAAACCGGCGTACGTGAAGAGCGATCCAGAATACATTAGAACGAATTCACCAGTAGGGTAGATGAGATTGTTGATGACCAAATCAGTGATCATCATCGCAGCAACCACCAACGCTAGAGAACCCCAAATGCTCTTGATACGAGAAGCGCCGAAGAAAGCCAGGGCTCCCATGGCAGTGAAATTAGGGTAATGAGGGACAAGGCGTGATACCAACGCCACAAAAATCAATCCTAGAAGTACTTTATTTTTTGTCATCATAGTCCTGTGAATTCCCTACAAATATACGCGGATTACGCTTCTTTTGTATAGGTGTTCCACGTCCCGTTTGGATTTAATACCAACAGTTTGTCTGAGGATTTTGTTGCGGGATGCTTGGATGGAGTAGTAGGTGCCTGTCTTTCAACTTTTTGAGATGATTCCTGCGTTTTCTTTACTCCGGTTAGTAGATAGCGAATGTCTAGTGCGGTATCAAAGAGGGCCAATTGTTGCAGCAATTGAAGGTTCGGCTTATTACGGCCGTTGAGAATATGAACTAGGGTAGGACGGTTCATGCCAATGGCCTTCGCCAACGATGTGGCATTGTGGCCGCTTCGGTCCATATATTCCTGAATTCGGCGTACTACATCCTGCATAGTTACAAATGTAATACAATTGAATCACTACTCAAAGCGTATTCAAAATGAAATGTTCATCGAAAACCAGGGTAAGATTCGGAGGCGTACATAAAATGAAGTAAGAATTCAATTATAAATATATAACTAACTGATATAAAGAATATTAATATTAGATATGATTGTGTTTCACGCATCGTATTCGTATTGAAACAGTGCTTCGCCCGAAGCATCAATC
>DMCR01000106.1 GCA_003445735.1 Cryomorphaceae bacterium | reverse complement strand
ACCCGGATCGGATACAAATGACAACTAATGGGTTTTTTCCAATCGATTTTGCCATCGATATAGGCCTTTTCAATCCCACAGGAGGCTGTACCATCTTCCTCAAAGAACGTGTAGGCACATTCTTTTCCATCGATAAGAGGCGTTTCTAACTCCCCTAAACCTTGAACGCTCATACCTTGGGCTTCAACGGCAGCCCGACCCGCCTCGGAAAGATAGCTTTCAAACTGAGGATATAATCGGTCTAACAACTTCGCCTCCTCCTCATTCAACGGAGCGCCAGCATTTCCCTCTACACAGCAAGCGCCTTTGCAAGCGCCTAGGTTACAGACAAATTCCTTTTTAAAAATATCTTCTGAGAGTAGTTTTCCGTCCAATTCTATCATAATACAAAGCTAATATCGGATTTAAGTGCGCAGCTCAACCAAAGACCCTAATTTTGCATTACTATTTAAACAGCTATGGGATTCAACTATCACGATGCACTCAGTGCTTTTTTAATCTTGTTCGCAGTGATCGATATCCTCGGGAATATCCCCATTATCGTGAGTTTGCGCAAGAAAGTCGGCCATGTACAAAGCGAAAAAGCAACCATAGTTGCAGGCGCAATTATGATTGTCTTTCTTTTTGTGGGTGAGAGTATTCTGAATTTGCTCGGGGTGAATGTGCAAAGTTTTGCCATCGCAGGAAGCTTGGTGATTTTCTTTTTGGCCTTGGAAATGATTTTAGGCATTACCTTATATAAAGAAGAAACGCCCAATACTGCAAGCATCGTACCTATCGCCTTCCCGCTCATTGCTGGGGCAGGTACTATGACATCCTTAATTTCGATTCGTGCTGAATTTGCCACGATCAATATTCTCATTGCCATTGTAGCCAACATGATAGTAGTCTATGCTGTTTTAAAAAATACGGAACGATTAGAGCGAATTCTCGGCATCGGCGGCTTGAGTATTTTACGCAAGGTTTTCGGTGTTATCTTGCTCGCCATTGCTGTGAAGTTATTCTTCACCAACCTTATACCTCTGCTTAACCCACAATAAAGTCTAGTAAAATGTCAGACGACCAGTTTAGAAACGTCATCTCCCACGCCAAGGAATACGGCTACATCTTTCAAAGCAGCGAAATCTATGATGGATTAAGCGCTGTATATGATTACGGACAGAATGGTGCCTTATTAAAAAACAACATCAAGGCATATTGGTGGGGCGCAATGGTGCAAATGCACGAAAATATTGTCGGTATTGATTCGGCGATTTTCATGCACCCAACGACCTGGAAAGCCTCGGGCCACGTAGATGCTTTTAACGATCCGCTAATTGATAATAAAGATAGCAAGAAGCGCTACCGAGCGGATGTGTTGATAGAGGATCACATTGAGAAGATTCGTCAAAAAATCGACAAGGAGGTTAAAAAAGCTAAAAAACGGTTTGGAGAGAGCTTCGACAAAGAACAATACTTGAATACGAACCCACGCGTGATGGGCTACCAAGAAAAGATCTCTGCCATCATGAACAGATTTGTCACTGCGATGGAGGCTGAAGATCTCACGGATGTGAAGCAACTGATTGAAGACGAGAAAATTAAATGTCCTGTGAGTGGATCGATGAATTGGACAGATGTACGCCAATTCAACCTTATGTTCGGGACACAACTAGGATCCGTTGCCGAGGATGCAACTAAATTATATTTGCGCCCCGAAACGGCTCAAGGAATTTTCTTGAACTACCAAAACGTTCAGAAAACCGGCCGCATGAAAATACCATTCGGTATTGCGCAAATTGGTAAGGCATTTAGAAATGAAATCGTGGCACGTCAGTTCATCTTCCGTATGCGCGAGTTTGAACAGATGGAAATGCAATTCTTCGTGCGCCCTGGCACTGAAATAGAGTGGTACGAAACGTGGAAAGAGCGCCGATTGAATTGGCACAAGAGCTTAGGTTTCGATGTTGCGAAATACAGATTCCACGACCACCAAAAATTGGCCCATTATGCCAATGCTGCTGCAGATATCGAATTTGAATTCCCATTTGGATTCAAAGAATTAGAGGGTATTCACAGTCGTACGGATTTTGATTTGAGCCAGCACGAGAAATACAGCGGTAAGAAACTACAGTACTTCGATCCAGAACTCGGCGAAAACTATGTGCCGTATGTAGTAGAAACTTCTATTGGGTTGGACCGCATGTTCTTAGCCGTATTGAGCACAAGTCTCCAAGAAGAAACCTTGGAAGACGGATCTTCGCGCACCGTATTAAACCTTCCAGCATTCTTGGCGCCATATAAAGTTGCCGTTCTACCTCTATTGAAGAAAGATGGTCTGCCTGAAAAAGCTAGAGAAATTGTAAACTTATTGAAGTTCGACCACATGATACAATACGACGAAAAAGATGCGATCGGAAAGCGTTATCGTCGTCAGGATGCTGCAGGAACACCATTGTGTGTTACAGTTGATCACCAAAGCTTAGAAGACAATACAGTGACCATGCGATTCCGAGATACCATGGATCAAATTCGTATTTCTGTAAGTGAATTACCGGCCTTGGTGAACGAAAAAGTGGCGCTCAGCACACAACTTGCAAAACTTTAGCGCAAAAATTTGCGTAGTGTTTTGATTTTCAATTAATTTTCCACTGTTATTAATCTATTCAACATACACGTTATGAAAAAAGTACAATGGTTTGCAGCAGCAGTAGTAGCACTCGCTATGACTGCATGTGCGGCACCTGCAGAAGAAGCTGAAGCACCAGCTGAAGAGCCTGCAGTAGAAGAAGTAATGGAAGAAGCTACTGAAGAAGTTGCCGAAGAAGCTGATTCAACAGCTGAAGAGGCTACTGAAGAAGTTGCTGAAGAAGCTACTGAAGAATCTCACGAAGGTCACTAAGATCTCGAAAACTTAATACAGTAAACCCTGGGCCACGCCCGGGGTTTCGTTTTTACTCTAGAGTCCCAGTAGAGTTTTTAACCACCTCCCTTAAGACGGGATCTTCATCTAAGAGCATCGCCGTATAGGCGTCAAAGCCCCAAATGTTTTTCGCAATGGCTGCTTTGAGCATCAATTCTAGATCGCTCAATTGGTCCGACGGTAAATCTTCTAGCATCAAACCGTAGCCACCATAATCAAAAAATTCATCAATCAATACATCATTGACGATGACCATATCGAAATAACGCTCGTACTCCCACAAGGCAATAGATTCTCGATGATCATCCACCCATTGAAAAGCGAAATCATCAATAGTGCCAAACGAGAATCCCCAGAAATAGGATCGCGTGGTATCGTTCACTAATTCCACATCCGGCTCAATACCGCCAATGGTACGCAATACCTTTCCGCTATCGCTTTGGAAAATCATGCCTTCCATCTCTCCTGGTAAATCAGCACCTTCGTAAGGCTTTTGTATAGACCTCCCCGAAGGCGTGTAGTAATAAGCCACTGTTAATCGCACTGTCGACCCGTCCGGCAGTAATTTATCCTCTTGGACCAATCCCTTTCCGAAAGAAGTCGATCCATAAATAGTTGCGCGATCGTGATCCTGTAAAGCTCCGGAAAGCACCTCTGAAGCCGATGCGCTTTGACCATTGAGAATGATATGTATGGGTAGATCTTCATAATCATCACCCCCTGTTGCCTCGGCAGTTTGTGTTCG
>DMCR01000160.1:1279-7922 GCA_003445735.1 Cryomorphaceae bacterium | reverse complement strand
AGGAAATGTTCAGTGCTGTCGGTTGCGTAAAACTGCGTGGTCGTGGCCGATGCGCCGGAGAGTTCATAGTAGAGCCCATAGACCTTTTTGTCCCTGTATTCGAAAAACTGCTCGCGCATTCCACTAGCTTTTACAGTGTGTTTATAGGCCAATTGTTGCGCATCACGTACCAATGCTTCGAGGTTGTTGTTGACGGGTTTATAGGTGAATTGGACTGTACTTAAAATCGTGGGATAAACGATGTCGAGCCAATACTCCCCTTCGCGTATCTGCTCTGTGCCTTCTTCCGTTAATACCTCCTTTACGATCACTTTGGCCTGAGCGTTGATGTCTAATCCAAACGGTGCGGTTTCGTTCAACGGTGTGTAGGCCTCGGTACTCGGTAATCCAATACGCATGAAGGCATCCGGGCGGGCTACGGGCGCTTCTGTACATGAAAGCCAGAGCAAAGGGAGGAGAAGTAGAGGGCTATGCTTCATGGTTTGGGTCTACGGTTACTTTAATACGGATAAGCTTGCGCTGGTCGACGCTTTCCACCTTGAAGGTGTAGGCATTATAGTTGACCTTCTCGTTCTTCTCTAAAAACTTACCGGCCAGCTCCAATACAAGTCCTGCAAGAGTTTCACTTTCGCCGTTTACAGTATCGAATTGGTTCCTGGTGATCTCTAAAACTCTGCAAAAATCGATGAGTGGTGTTTGGGCCTCGAAAACGTAATTATAGTCATCAAGCTTGCTGTAGACAACATCTTCATTGTCAAATTCGTCCGAAATCTCGCCCACAATCTCTTCCAAAACATCCTCCAAAGAAATAACCCCTGAGGTACCGCCAAACTCATCCACAACGATGGCGAGGTGAATACGACGCTGTTGGAATTCTTTGAGCAAGTCGTCAATCTTCTTACTCTCGGGCACAAAGAAGGGAACCCGCATTAGGTCTTGCCATCCAAAGTTTTCCGAGGCATCCATGTAGGGCAGTAAATCCTTCACATAGACCAGGCCTTTGATTTGGTCCAGATTTTCGTCAAACACCGGAATGCGCGAATAACTACTCTCGGTAATGTGCTTTAATGTTTGCGGATACAGTGCCTTAATGTCTATGGCGATGACGGATGTACGCGGCGTCATTACTTCCTTGACGGTCGTTGATCCGAAGCGAACAATCCCTTTAAGTATTCGCTGCTCCTCCTCATTTGAATTTTCATCAGCAGTAAGCTCTAAGGCTTGCTCGAGGTCGTCCACACTTAGCTGCGGACCGCGGCCTTCGATATTTATGCGGTTGATGGTTTTACTCAATCGAGTGCTGATAGGCCGCAAAACCCTGTGAATGCGTGATAGGAGTGGGGTAACCAATTCTGCAAAGTGCACTTTAGACGCATTGGCATATACCTTGGGCAAAATCTCTCCAAAGAGCAGCAATACTCCGGTAATGGCTAGAATCTCCACTACAAACGTGAGCAGGGGACTCCAGCTTTCTGGTGAGAAAAAACTGTTCAACAGATAAGTTGAAACAATAACGATTCCTACATTCACGAAATTATTGGAGATGAGTATGGTTGCCAACAGGTGATCCGGTTCTTCAAGGAGTTTCAATATTTTCTGCTGGCGTGGTTCATTGTTGTCCATCAGCTCTCGATCGGCAGGCGTTATGGAAAAAAAAGCCACTTCGGATCCCGAAATAAGCGCAGATAAAAGCAGCAACAAAGCGAGAACCAAAAGCAGTAAGATATCTGCGGATGCAAGGTGCACAAAGCTTTGGGTGAGATCAAAGAACAATGAAGGAGGCTCTGTTTCCAAAGGGCTGGATTTAGTTCAACTTAGAACGGTAGATCATCTTCATCCTGTGACTCGGATGCAGCTGCCGGTGCCATTGGTTGTGCGGCCGTTGGTGCCGTCTTGCCATAATTTGGTTGGCTGTATGCGGAGCCTTGTTCCGATGATATGGCTTCGCTTTCTGCACGAGAGGTCAGCATAGTCATCTGGTTGGCTTGAATTTCTGTGGTATAACGATCAGCACCTGTTTGGTCTTGCCATTTGCGTGTTTTGATGCGTCCTTCGAGGTATACCTTGTGTCCGCGCTTGAGGTATTTATGGGCTACATCCACCAATCCTTTGGCATTGATCACGACATTGTGCCATTCTGTGTTGGTCACGCGCTCACCCTCTCTATTTGTATATGTTTCAGAGGTTGCCAAAGGGAATTTTACCAATGATCCTCCATTTTCGAAGTGCATAATTTCTGGGTCTTTCCCGAGGTTTCCAATGAGCATTACCTTATTTAATGTTCCTGCCATGATCGTCTAAAATTTCTTGATGTATTCTATCAAAGATAGGCATAATTGGTCCGTGAATTACAGCATGTTTTTAACAAAATTGGACACAATAACCGGTACACCAAGTGATTCTATTTCGCTCTTTCCATAATACTTTTGAGCCTCCCCAATAGCTTTTTCATTCACGGCCCAAAAATGGCAGTGAAGGTCCTTGTGGGAGAGCCTGTGCTTAATGGGGTCCTGCATCAACACTCCCTTTTTAGGAGCGCTCTCCAGCCTAGGAAACTCATATAATCCGCCCCAGATAGAAGAGGCATCTCGCTTATACATGGCCCACTTTCCCCTGCGCTCCACTACGGCGAAATGAATGGTTTCCTTGGAGCGCTTATTCTTGCGAATTTTCACCGGTAGTTTATCGATGCATTGATGTTGATAAGCATTGCAGAATATGGCCAAAGGACATGTTTCACAATGTGGCTTTTTCGGCGTGCAATGCAGCGCACCGAAATCCATAATACCCTGGTTGTAATTTCCGGGATTCATGGCTTGTTGGACCAATTCATCCGCTAGTTCCTGAAATTCCTTAGGGCCTGAACCCTGATTGATGGGACTATGAATCCCGAAATACCTGGAGAGCACGCGATAAACATTGCCGTCTACCACCCCTTTTCGCTCTCCGAAGCAGATGCTGGCGATGGCTGCCGCGGTGTAGGGACCGATACCCTTAATGGACAATAAGTCTTGGCTGGTAGAAGGTAATTCGCCCTCAAATTCCATCATGATTTGCTGGGCACCTTTTTGCAAATTTCTTGCGCGGCTGTAGTACCCTAGACCGGTCCAAAGGGCCAAAAGTTCGTCTTCATGAGCCTCTGCAAGGGCCTTAATCGTGGGATAAGTGGCCAAAATTTTCTCGTAGTATGGGGTGCCTTGCGTCACGCGCGTTTGTTGTAAGATGATTTCGCTCAGCCATACCTCATAGGCCACGGGAGTCTTTTTGCGCCAAGGTAAATCGCGCTTATTTTGATTGAAGAACTCTTCAACGCTGATTATGAAGTGGTTAAATGCGTTTTTGCTCACGTGTAGGGTATCCGATTATTTTATCCTTTTAATCTGTAAATAAGGAGAATAGGTGTATATTTGCGCCCCTCACTAACCAAGTCCGAAAGGACCTAAAAATACAGAGCAAATGACTAAAGCAGATATCGTTACTAAGATTTCTGATAAAACAGGAATGGAACGTGGAGACGTTCAAGCGGTTGTTGAAAGCTTCATGAAGGAAATCAAGTATAACTTAGAAGATGGGAACAACGTATACTTGCGCGGTTTCGGTTCTTTCATCGTTAAGAAGCGTGCACAAAAAACAGGGCGTAATATTTCTAAGAACACGACTATCGTCATTCCGGCTCACTACATTCCAGCTTTCAAGCCGGCGAAAGTATTCGTAGAAGCTGTTAAGGATAACGTACCCGTAAACGACTGATTTGAAAAGAAAACAAATCATAGCAGTACTTCTCGCAGTTATAGCAGCGGTTGTATTAATGCTTGGGCCTAGAACTGCTCCCTTTGAGGAGACGGTACCCGCGGCGACGGAAAATATTGGGCTTGATGCCAAAGTTGACGAAGCAGTGGCCATCATCCAAAGCGGGGAGGGCGCGCCTATGCAAGCCATCGGCATGTTGCTTGAGGTATTGAAGGAGAATCCTGACCACGAGAAAGCATTAATGTGGCTTGGGAATTTTTCTATGATGAGTGGACAGTGGGTAAAAGCGGTGGATCGTTTCCATCATTTGACCCAAATCCGTCCAGAGGTTGAGATGTATTGGTTGAATAAGAGTCAGTCACTCCTTCAAATGGGAGATACCATTGCTGCTTTGACCAGTGCGAAAGAATATTTATATACACATCCAGAGGCAACACGAATCAATGATTTAGTTGCTGGATTACAGAATTAATAATTTTTAAAACTTAGCATTATGCCAAGCGGAAAGAAACGTAAACGACATAAGATTGCAACGCACAAGCGTAAGAAGCGACTGAGAAAAAACCGTCACAAGAAAAAATAATTATATAGAGTATGCGCACAGAATTAGTTATTAGTGCTAGTTCTGACCGAGCGGATATTGCACTACTTGAGGGCGGAAGACTTCAGGAACTCATTAAGGAAAAAGGAGACGATAGTTTCTCCGTTGGTGACGTTTATCTAGGAACGGTAAAAAAATTGGCTACTGGCCTGAATGCTGCCTTTGTAGATGTTGGTTATGAAAAAGATGCATTTTTGCACTACCAAGATCTCGGGCCGCAGATAAATTCTTGGCAATCCTACCTACGTCGCACCTTAAAAGGCAAGCAACAAAGCAACCTCACCAACTTTAAAAATGAAGCCAACATCCAAAAGGAGGGCAACATTGGTGATGTTCTAAAGCAAGGCGATCAAATCTTGGTGCAAATCACCAAAGAGCCCATTTCAACTAAAGGGCCTAGAATAACAGCTGAGCTTAGTATTGCGGGCCGATTTGTAGTGCTCGTGCCATTCTCGAACCGCGTGAGTGTGAGTCAAAAGATTCGTGATCGCGAGGAGAAGGACAAACTAAAAAACTTGGTCAGAAGCATCAAACCAAAAGGCTTTGGTGTAATTATACGTACTGTCGCCAAAGGACAGAGCGCAGAAGAACTACAGGCGGATCTAAAATCTTTACTTCGCAAGTGGAAAGTTCTCCATAAGGGGGTGAAGCGTTCCAATAAGCCTGTACGTATTTTCAGCGAAATGAATAGAGCCAGCGCGTTCTTACGCGACGTGTTCGACGATAGCTTTTCCTCCATTACGATCGACAATCAAGATCTATATGAGGAGGTAAAGGAATACCTTGATGAGATTCAACCTGGGGCGTCTAAAATGGTGAAACATTACACCGGTCAAATGCCGTTGTTCCAGTTCGCTAGTGTAGACCGCCAAATCAAGGGTGCATTCGGTCGTTCAGTCAGCATGCCTAAGGGAGCTTACCTGATCATTGAGCATACCGAAGCGATGCACGTGGTTGATGTGAACTCGGGCAATAGAACCAATACGGCGGAAAACCAAGAAGCCAATGCGCTGCAGGTAAACCTGCTCGCGGCAGAAGAGGTGGCACGTCAGTTACGCTTGCGCGATATGGGTGGTATTGTCGTCGTGGACTTTATCGATATGAATAGCGCAGAGAATCGCAAGGCGGTTTATGAGAAAATGCGCGATGAAATGAAAAAGGATCGTGCACGTCACAAAATCCTTCCCATTTCAAGGTTCGGTTTGATGGAACTGACACGTCAGCGCGTTCGACCAGAAACGAACATCACTACTCGTGAGGAAAATCCGGATAATTTGGTTGAGGCGCCAATTCAAATCATTGAGGCGATCAAATCAAAGTTAGCGACCCTTGACAAGCGAGAGGTGTACATCCATGTTCACCCGTTCTTGGAAGCTTATATTACCAAAGGGTACTTTAGCAGTATCAAGAAAACATGGCAAAGTGAATTGCATAAGAAATTGGTGGTAGTACCGCGCGATGCCTACACTATGTTGGAGTGGAAGGTGAAAGACCGCGAGAACAAAACCCTATAAAACTTTTGTTTTTCTACAAACCCACTCCGTACGAAGTATGGAGCGGGTTTTTTCATTAAAATTGCTTCATGACAACTTCCGAAGCTCTACAGAAACTCCGCAGGTATTGCACCTATCAAGAGCGCAGTCCGTTTGAGGTATACCGAAAGTTAGGCCTTTTGGGATTGCATAAAGACCGACATGAAGAGGTTATGGCAAGTTTGATGGAAGAAAACTTCCTAGATGAATACCGTTTCGCGGAGGCCTATTGTCAAGGCAAGCTCAATCAGAAGTATTGGGCACCCTATCGTATCAGCATAGGGCTGAGGGAGCATCGCATTCCGAAAGTGACCATTGATAGGATATTTAATAAAATACCCCAAAAGCGCGTTGAAGAGAATGCGCTTTATTTAACCAATCGTTGGTTCAGTTCGAAAACAAAGGAACAACTGAAAGCCGCTATGCAACGCCGCGGGTATTCTTTCGAGATGATTAACATGGCGTATCAGAGGGTAGAAGAAGAACGCAAAAGTTCTTTTTAAACCTGGCGTATACAGGATCAAATAGACGCGAATATCTCCTTTACCTTCTTTATGCCCGCTTGGGTAACATCCAGGTGGAAGACTATGCGGCATTTGCCCGGGCCCACTTGGCTGATGCCAATTCCTTTCTCTGCCAGGGCACCAATGAAAGCATCCTGGTTCATATCCTCATTCAATCCAAAGATCAAGATGTTGGTTTCGGGGGTCACCACATTTTTCACCCAAGATTGCTGGCCTAAAAATTCAGCCATGTCCTT
>DMCR01000160.1:0-888 GCA_003445735.1 Cryomorphaceae bacterium | reverse complement strand
GCACCGGCCAAAAGGCCTGCCTGTCGCCAGCCACCGCCTATTCTTTTGCGAATTCTACGGCTGTGGTGGATGAATTCCTCGCTTCCTAGAAGCACCGAGCCTACCGGTGCGCCAAGACCTTTGGAGAGACAGATGGAAATGGAATCGAATGCATTACCGTAATCGTTTTCACTTTGATTCTTGGCCACAAGCGCGTTGTAAAGACGTGCACCATCTAGGTGGAAGGCCAACCCATGTTCAGAGGCTACTGCTTTAAGCGCCTCAATTTCTTCCCATTCGTAGCATGTTCCGCCGCCTTTATTGGAGGTGTTTTCTAGTGCAAGTACGCGCGATTTCGCGTAATGGACATCGTCGACTTTAATACAACTGAGCACACCTTCCGGATGCATGATACCGCGTGCATCACCTGTAAAAGTGACTGAAGCGTGAGCGTTAGCGGCAATACCACCGCCCTCGTAGTTATAGATGTGGGCATAGGGGTGGCAAATGACTTCGTCGCCAGGGCTTAAATGTGACATTAGTGCGATCTGATTTGCCTGAGTACCGCTCACACAGAAAAGGGCTTTTTCCGTGCCAAAGCGTTCAGAGGCCATGGCCTCAAGTTTTAATACAGTCGGGTCGTCGCCCCAAACATCGTCGCCTACTGGGCTGGTAATCATCGCATTTAACATGGCCTGGCTAGGGCGGGTCACAGTATCACTGCGCAAGTCGACTTCAAACATGGTCTTTCACTGTTAAAGCGTGAAGATAGCAAGGGTATGCTTAACTTTGGCATCCTATGGTTACAGCAGATCAAATCAAGTCTTTGGGCGAGCGTTTGGAGCGATTGGCGTCTTATTTAAATCTCGAACAAAAGCGCATTCATATTATTAACGAAGAAGAGAAAAC
>DMCR01000018.1 GCA_003445735.1 Cryomorphaceae bacterium | reverse complement strand
GGAAATAACCACTGCTACAATCATGATCACCAAATCATCGGTCATCCCGATGGCTGTCAAAACGCTATCAAAGCTGAAAACGATGTCCAGTAATCCTATTTGAATGATGACGCCTAAAAGAGATTTTGGTTGGCGTTCATGCTCCCCATGCCCTCTTCCCTCTGTCTTCTTGAAAATCTCAGCAGAGGATTTCGCCAACAAGAATACTCCCCCCACAAACAAAATGGCATCCCGACCAGAAACCGCATGATCCCCAAGATAAAAGAGCGGTGCGGTTAAGCCGATTAGCCAAGTAATCCCGAGCAACATTAAAATTCGGAATCCCAATGCCAAAGCCAACCCCAAACGACGCGCCATCGGCTTTTGGCTTTGCTTTAAGTCGTTTGAAACAAGGGAAATAAATATGATGTTATCAATACCTAGGACAATCTCTAAGAAAGTCAAGGTGGCCAATGATAAAATCCCTGGGGCGGTCAATAGCGCTTCCATAGGTCTACGGTTTTTTGCGGTCTAAAGGTATGACCTTAGTTGAAAAGGCAGCCTTACCTTAAAGATTGCTCTTGCGGGTCGCCTCAAATTTTTCATAGAAGTACACAATCCCTAAGATCAGTAACATTCCATAGAATATATCCTCAAAGGGAATGGTGGCAAGTCGAATTCCTAGATTTTCCGCATCGTTGTACCAAACTACTTGGCTTTCCAAGAAGGAACCTGTTAAGATGCCGTTTTTTAAAAAAAAGGGAAGAAGAGCAATAATATAGCTTTCATAAAACCTCGAAAGCCATGCACAACGTGCGATCCAAGCCACATATATGAGTGCCACCCCCAGCAACAAGAAAGTCGCTGCGGTATATAGCTTGTCCAATGACATCAATCCAACGACCAGTGTAAAAGGGATGAGTATCTGACTGACACGATTTGCCACTGCCACGCTCATGATTCCATCCGGGAAGAATAATTCCATGCATTTGTAGATGAACACGCAAGCGAAAGGCACAGTGATAAAGAACAGATATTCACCCAAGGGCAATCCAAACAGCTCTACACCACTGAGGTAATCTGGAGTGAATCCCCACACCCCAAGATCGGTATACCAAATATCCCAGATAAGAAAAAAGCCGCTCCAAATGAGCATGGCTTTACTCAAGGACCCAAAGCTTTTGTAATACGCGATTCGGGGTTCAAAACTTCGTATTAACGGCACGCTCGCCGTGAATAGGTTGAGCAATAAATAAAGCCATTTGGTTTCCAACACGATTTCTAAGAATTGGCGCGCATTTGGCGTACCTGCCGGATGTATTTTGGATGTACCCATAACATCCCAAAATTCTCCCCGTTTTCTTTTCCTAGGTGGCGGTGGTGCATCTTGTGCGCCAATCGAACCGCTTCCCAATAAACAAAACGAGATTTCTTCATTACCGGCAGTCTTTGGTGAATAAATAGTTCATGGACTAAGGCATAGGCGAAACCATACATGGCAATACCCGCCCCTACGGCCACGCTGATTCCATTTCCGTTGAACAAACCAAGCATAATGCACAACCAGGATGGAATGGCGAAAATCAAAAAGAACGTATCATTCTTTTCCAAGGCACCAGGTGTCTTAGTGTGATGATCATCGTGGAGAAACCATAAAATACCGTGCATGAGGAATTTATGGGCTCCCCAAGCCACACCTTCCATGGCGATAAAGGTCAACAATACAATGCTTATCTCAATGGGTGTCATGAACCAATTCTTTTATAAAATCCAAGCTCTCATATACGTGATCGTTGGCTCGAAATAAACTTTTGAAAATATACGCCACTTTATGGGAATCATCAGTGACATAGGTAATTCTATTTGCTACCGTATTAAAAAGTAATCCAGATGCCCCGAAAGATTTTCTTACCAATTGGCCAGGATCACTGAGTAACGGATATTTTAAGTCATACTTATCGGCGAAGCTTTTGTGCATGCTTACCTCTGCATCATTGATACCAATGACCTGCGCCCCTGCCGCTTGAAACTCACTTTCATAATCTCTAAAAGAACAAGCTTCAGCGGTACAACCTGGAGTGTGGTCTTTTGGATAAAAGAATATCACCAGAGGTTTTCCATGAAAATCTACTCTTCTGATCCATTGACCGTGCTGGTCAAATAATTCGAAGTCCGGAATACGATCACCTATTTCAACTGCTTTATGTAGGGGCATATCGCGGATTTAATTGTTCTCTAAACCCTAAGCTTAACCTTATTGTTCAATCCTAGGATTGATTTTTCTCCATTCCAAATCTTGGAAAACACGAAGCTCCGTATACGTGTTCTTGCCTTGTTCATTCGGCTTAAATCCTAGTGATATACCGCGATACTCTCCTGTACCCTCCGTAAGTTTGCGCACATAGAATTGAGTAACATCATATCCTTTGATGGCATAATCATTAGGTTGAGCACCAAACTTATTGCGGAAGGATTGCACCATAGTCATGGCGGCTGAGCTACGATAGTCGATATAGGAGGAAAAGGCACAAATCACCTCTTTTTCTCGAGTGAAATTATCCTGCGTGATGCCGTTATCAACTATCTGCTGTTCGACGGTATACCAAGTATATGAGGCAGTTCCGGCACGAAGGTTACGCAATACATCCAGTACAAAGGCAGGATCGTTATCATATATCAATAGATCATAATGCACCAAAGAATCTAAAAATGCCAATCGTTCGTTTTCCTTCCATCCCTCGGTAGCCTTAATCAGCTGAGTGTTATCGATTAAGGAGAACATCCTGTTCATCGCAGTATCCGTTTTCGCATTGCTTTGGGCAACGATGAGAGTTTGATGCGGTTGCAGTCCATTTGCGACAGGAAGCAACAGTTTTTCTTTTTCACGACCCTCTTGTATCAGATCAATAATGGCTTGCCACTGGTATTCTTCGGCCACTGCGGAATTCTGTAAAGGCAAGGCATTAATAACACTATTTTTACTCAAAGGGCTCACCACCTTATTGGCCTGCGTATACCTACTCATTTCCAAAACACGTTTGGAATACAATGGACCTACAATGAGATTAAATGAATCCAACGGATTACGCTCAATGGCCAAGCGTAAAGTATCCGTTTGATTATAGGTGTCTGCAAAAGTCACACTTATTGAGCGAGTAGAATCATTTAGTTCTTCAATGGCTAATTCCATTCCCTGACGGAAACTGAGTGCTAGAGGACTGCGTTTGGCCAATGGGGTTTGGTTGATGTAATCTTTGATAAAAAAAGGCAGTAAACCTAAGATTTTTACTTCATCTATGAGCTCGGCAGAAACTGCAGTATCTGCACTATCAATAGTGGAGACCGAATCTTTGGGGCTCTCATCGAAAGTACCCGGAAGTATCGGCTTTACGAGCATCATCCCTTTCTTCCAATCCTTACGCGCATCAGGGTTGAGTCTGTAGAATGCTCTCATATTGGTGAATCCCCACTCCTTTGCAAGATCTGCCGGTGAATCGCCTTTTTTAACTTTATACATTTCATAGCCCGAATCCTCAATTGCTGGAGCCGCAATTTGAGGCTGTTGAACTTCTTCAATGTGCACAAGCTTATCGATTGCCGGGATAAGCAGGGTATCGCCTATTGACAACGGTGTCCCGGAGTTATGCATATTAACCTCTTGCAAGGCTTCTACAGTAATACCGTAGGTTTTTGAAATAGAATACAGCGTATTGCCCTTGACCACAATGTGTTCAGTAATACCTTGTCCGTGTACTGTTGATACTAACAGCAGTGCGAACATCCATATGCTCTTTCTTATTCCCATTCAATGGTGGCCGGTGGTTTGGAGCTGATGTCGTACACTACACGGTTCACTCCTTTCACCTTATTAATAATTTGGTTGCTGACCTTCGCCAGGAATTCATAGGGAAGATGTACCCAGTCTGCCGTCATACCGTCCGTACTTTCTACCGCACGAAGCGCTACAACTTTTTCATAGGTTCTTTCATCTCCCATCACTCCTACTGAGTTCACAGGTAAGAGTATGCAACCTGCTTGCCAAACTTTATCGTAAAGTCCTTCTGTTTTCAATCCATTGATAAAAATGTAATCTACTTCTTGAAGGATACGCACTTTTTCAGCCGTGATATCTCCGAGGATACGAATGGCTAAACCTGGGCCTGGGAAGGGATGACGTCCCAGCAATTCTGCACTCATGTCCATAGAAGCCCCCACTCTGCGAACCTCATCTTTGAACAAGCTCTTCAACGGCTCAACTACTTTCAACTTCATGAAATCTGGCAGCCCCCCCACATTGTGGTGTGACTTAATGGTCGCAGACGGACCTTTCACACTAATACTTTCAATGATATCTGGGTAGATGGTGCCCTGTGCTAACCAAACCACATCCTCAATCATATGTGCTTCATCGTCAAATACTTCAATGAACACTCGTCCGATGGCTTTACGCTTGGCCTCTGGCTCTTCAATACCTGCTAGTGCATCTAAGAATCGATCCGAAGCATCTACACCTTTTACATTTAGGCCCATCCCTTCGTACTGTTTCAATACCTGGGTGAACTCGTCTTTGCGGAGCAGGCCGTTATTAACGAAAATACAATATAAATTCGCCCCAATTGCTTTGTGTAAAAGCATGGCAGCGACAGAACTATCTACACCACCTGAAAGTCCAAGAACGACTTTGTCATCGCCTAAACGTGCTTTGAGTTGAGCCACAGTTTCATCGACAAAATGCGCTGGGGTCCAATCCCCGCTCACACCAACTACATCGTACAAGAAGTTCTTCAATAACCGAGCACCGTCTGTACTATGATATACTTCCGGGTGGAACTGAATACCGTAGGTGGCTTCGTCTTTTACTTTATATCCCGCTACACGAACATCATGTGTTGAGGCAATGACTTCAAAATCTGCGGGCAATTCCATGATGGTATCTCCATGGCTCATCCAAACCTGTGATCCGGCTCCCACTCCTTGGAATAAATCCGCAGATACATCTACTTCACTGAGGTTTGCTCTTCCGTACTCTCGTATTTCACTAGGAGCCACCTGACCCCCACCTACTAGCGCCATGTATTGAGCACCGTAACACACGCCGAGTAAGGGCAGCTTTCCTTTGATATTACTCAAATCAAACTGAGGAGCATCCTCTTGTAAAGTACTGTACGGAGAACCGCTGAGAATCACACCTTTAATGTCCTGAGTAAGGGCAGGCGGATTATTAAACGGGTGGATTTCACAATAGACGTTTAGTTCTCTAACGCGACGCGCAATTAACTGCGTGTATTGAGAGCCGAAATCGAGGATCAAAATGGTTTCTTGCATTGCACAAAAATACCACTAAAAATCTGGCTGTATGACTATGGTTCCGGCCTTTATTGTTGACATGTTTTCAACCATAGTATCCCGCGGATCTTGACCTAGAATTCCGACAAAATCCACGTAGGAAGCACGGCGTTCCCAAAACACGTCCCCAGGGTATACGGCATGCATGGCTCGGTCGACACTGCGCATGAGTTCTTCATGACGACGTTTCTGCGTACGGTACCTAATTTCTGAAGTACGTTGGGCCAATTTTTCCATTTTGACCTTCAAGGCCGAAGCGTGTTGTTGCAACTCAGGGTAACGCTCCAATAGCGACGCATTCCATTGGTCAATAACCTCAATTAACGGAGCTTGGAGCGACTCTCCTTCGGCCTGTAATACCGTACTTTTACCCAATAATTCGCCTTTGAGCTCCTCTCCATTTGTAGCGAGCAACTCGGGCAAGGAAATACCCAGTTTTTTCAAGTCTTTGGTGAGCTTAGAATCTTGGATGATAATGTTATTACGTAAATACAGCACAGGCATGGGACGACCTGATTCTTCGAACGCACTGCCAAGTTGAAGCCAATAGGCCAACTCACCGCCACCTCCAACATAAGCCAGATTAGGCAACAGCCACTCCTGGTATAGTGGACGCATCAAGGCATTGGGACTGATGTAAAAATACGGACACTCCGGGTCGGGTTGTTCGAAGCGTTTACGATTGCCATCGCGCAGGTCAAACAGGTTGATTTCTCGAGGAAATACTTGGGCCTTATACCCCTGTGCGACAATGGCATCTGTTTGCTCTTGAATAAGTTTAGAGTACTGACCGTTCATCTCCGCCGTCCAAAGTGGAGCGGCTTGCCCTTTGAGCGCCAAATCCTGACCGTCTATAACTAAGAGTCCTAATCCTTCGGCCCACTGTCGCACCCATTGACGCGTCGCTTCCGCAAGATTTTTACCCTGTTTGTACGCCTGAAGTCTAGGTTGGACCAATTTTCTCTGTGTATCGTTCAACGGTACTTGTTCGAGCCAAGAAGATAATTGGTCAGCTAAATCTTGCGTAGGTAAATATCCCACTGGGCCTTTTGCATCCGGCTGTTTCCAAGTGAACTGGTGCTCGCCTATTCGAAAAGAGGCAATTTCCTCAAAATCATGATCTTCACTCGCCATCCAAAAGACCGGAACGACATCCTGTCCCAATTCCTTCTTAGCAGCTCTTGCCAGGGCTACCGCCCCTAAAACCTTGGCTTCGAAGAACACCGTACCTCCACAAACCATGAGCTGGTGCCCGGTGGTAATGGTCAGCGCACCATCGCGAAACGCCAGGAGCGATGATTCCTCCGAAGGACTGAGATCGGGATTTTGACGTTCAAATGCTTGGGCCACCACTTCCCTTGTCTCGGAAGAATATCCCTGCTGCGCACGGGCTTGGTCGGCAAAGCTTTCCCAATGGTAGGGAACCTTGGCAATTGATTCCAGAAATGTACCGCCAGCTATGAGGTCCTTCATTATTTTTGAAGGGACTGGTGAGTCCTCATGAAGAATACTTTCTAGAATCATTTAGATAAACTTATGAATGCGAAGATAAAATCAATATTGTTTGCCACGGCGCTTGCAAGCTGTGGAACTTCCTCGGAACAAAAATCCTGTGACTTGAGTGCGCGATATACTTTTAACTTCGAGCAGGCGCAGTACTACGCCATGCCGAATATTGATTTCGCATTCCAATTAGGGTATGATTGGCAAGTCAGAATGCCGGAATTTGGCAAGCAAAACTTCAACTATTACGAAGCCGCGCGATTCACAGACGACAGCGCCGCCAGTATTGTGCTGAAGGTCCACCCTTTCAAACGCGTGGGATCTTACGTTTCCGTTAAAGAGCAGACCCAAGCGCAGGAGTTCATCAATCTACAGTTTGCCCGACGCGACAGTTGGAAGACCTTAAAAAAAGACACTGTAGAAAATTGGTTGGTAAACTACGGGTATTACGAGCAGGAACCCTTTCCATACATCATTGCACACAAGTTGATGCTACGGGATACCTTGAGCAACGGATTATTTTTGGAACTTCAAATGCCCTGTCCCATCGACTCTTTTGCGTTGGACAAACAAAGTTGTTTGGACGCTGTGATGGAAAGCTTCAAGATTTACTTGTAAGTCTTTTGTGTTTACGAGGCTTATTCTGTGAGTATTTAGACTTAATTTCTTTGGATTACGTAGATTTCTTGTATCAAATTAGACCGAGAGTGAGTCGGGAAATAAAATCTTTATATATTTAGGACTATTCAAAGGCAACTTTGAATTAGGTTAGGGGTACGGAGCCAAGAAATTGGCTCCTTTTTTTTTGCCTGAACTTTCGACTTTCCGACGGGTTATGCCTAAAACCCCCCCTCTATGGTTCGGCTCATTTTGGGCGATCAGCTCAATAGACAACATACCTGGTTCTCAGAACAATTCGACAATATTACCTATGCTTTTTTCGAATGTTATGATGAAGCCACCTACGCACCCCACCACATTCAAAAAGTCCTGGGAATTTTCGCGGGTATGCGTGCCTTTGCAACAGAATTACAGGCTCAAGGGCACAAGGTGCATTACGGCAGCCTAGATCAGACCCTACCATCCTTAGGGGAAAACTTACAAAAACTTTGTAAGCAGCTCAACACCAAATGCATCGAAATTCAACAACCCGATGAATACAGAGTGCAAGAACATTTGCTTAGCTTAAGGAAGATTGGACTTCAAATCGAGGTATGCAGTAGCGAGCATTTCATTGCAGATGTAGAAGATTTTAAAGCCCAATTCTCCGGAAAGAAGACTCTCCTCATGGAAAGCTTCTACCGTAGAATGCGTAAATCCACGGGCATATTCATGCAAGGTGACCAACCCCTAGGAGGCAAATGGAACTACGATGCCAGCAACCGTAAAGCCCTACCAAAGGGACACAGTATCCCTCCCCGATACTTCCCTAATACTGATGTCAGTGCCGTTTTAAAGGATATTCAAAAAGAGAGTATCCCCACCATAGGTTCTTCAGGCGACCCCAAACATTTCTATTGGCCAACCACACCGGAACAAGCCAAGGGCATCTTCCACTACTGGCTTCAACACGACTTACCATTCTTTGGAGATTTTCAAGATGCCATGGCCCGCAATCAATGGGCCATGTATCATAGTCGAATCTCCTTTGCCCTTAACACAAAGATGATCGATCCCCTCTGGGTGTGTCAAGAAGTGGAACGGGCCTACCACGAGCGCGACGAAGTATCTATCAATGCTGCTGAAGGCTTCATACGTCAAATTTTAGGCTGGCGAGAATTCATGCGAGGAGCTTATTGGATGGCCATGCCGGATTACGAAAATTTGAACTATTTCAACCATAGCACACCTCTACCCTCGTGGTTTTGGACGGGCAAGACCAAGATGGAATGCATTAAGCAAAGCATTGGCCAAAGCTTGGACCACGCCTACGCCCACCACATTCAGCGATTGATGATCACTGGAAACTTCATGCTTTTGGCCGGTATTGACCCAAGTGAGGTAGATCGTTGGTATCTGGGCATTTACATAGATGCCTTCCAATGGGTCGAAATCACCAACACTAGGGGCATGAGTCAGTTTGCCGACGGGGGATGGATTGCGACTAAACCCTATGTAAGTTCGGCGAACTACATCCACAAGATGAGCGATTACTGCGCTCATTGTCCGTACGACCGAAAAACCCGGGCAGAGAAGGACAGCTGTCCGTTCAACGCCTTATACTGGGATTTTTATGAAAGAAACGAGGACCAATTAGGGAACAATCCCCGTATTGGAATGGTTTATAGGACATTAAACAAGATGAAAGAAGCCGATAAAGTCGCTCTTCGCAAGCGCGCTCGGTGGATCCACGATCATTTGGAAAACCTCTAACCTCCTATGAAAACTTGTCTTCTTTGGTTCCGAAACAACCTCAGACTGAGCGATAATGCTCCGGTCTACCAAGCCTATCAGCATTACGATCAGGTCATTCCGGTCTACTTATATCCCACCCCAAATGCAGAGCACCCCACCGGCAATTTCCCTTGGGGCGAGCACAAGCAAGCTTTCGTTGCGCAAAGTGTAGCATCCCTAGGCCAGCTAATGGAAGCACAAGGCAGCAGCCTGTTGGTGGACGAGAACGAGGGTACCATCGTGGAGCGCATCTGCGCGTTGGCCGCCATTAATGAGGTGGATGCTATTGTCGGTCCGAAGGAACCAGCGTATAACGAGCAAATGGAAGAAATGGCCGTAGATCGCTGGGCGGCGGAGCGCAATATTGAGACGAATTGGTTAGAGGAGCGTACGCTTTTTGAGCAGCACAAATTACCTTTTGAATTGGCCGATTTACCCCAATCCTTCACCCCGTTTCGCAAAAAACTGGAAAAATATTCGCAGCCGGCAGCGGTATTGCCCGAGCCAACACTGACCCCTTGTCCAATACCATGCATACCGTGGACCCCAACCATCCATGCTTGTTTGGACGAGCGCAGTGCCCATCCATTTCAAGGCGGGGTAAGAGCAGCTTGGGACAGGTTAGACCATTATCTCTGGGATTCGGAACATATTAAAACCTATAAAGAAACGCGCAACGGCATGCTTGGAGCAGATTTCAGTTCAAAGTTCTCGGCTTTCTTGGCCTTGGGCTGTCTTTCCGCGAGAGAGATATATGCCGAAATTAAGCGATTCGAACACCAAGTAACCTCAAACGAAAGCACCTATTGGCTGTATTTCGAGCTGTTGTGGCGCGAGTATTTCCAATGGGTTGCGCGAAAGTATGGACGAGATTTATTCTTGCAGGGCGGGCTGCAACCGGCCAAGCCAAAGAAGAACTTTCGAAACAAGCATTTCGAGATGTGGAAAAATGGTACCACGGGAGATCCATTGGTGGACGCGAACATGAGAGAATTGGCTGCTACAGGGTTTATGAGCAACAGAGGTCGCCAGAATGTGGCCTCCTATTTGGTCCACGACCTGCACCTGGACTGGCGCTATGGGGCAGCTTGGTTTGAGGCCATGTTGATTGATCATGACCCCG
>DMCR01000058.1 GCA_003445735.1 Cryomorphaceae bacterium | reverse complement strand
TAAGAAGATTGAGAAAGTGCTTGAAAGTAAGGAACTGATCGAACAGATTTCAAGATTGTACAAGGACGCCACCAACTTCCTATACCTTGGTCGTGGCGTCAACTTCCCAATCGCCCTTGAAGGGGCATTGAAGCTGAAAGAAATCTCCTACATCCACGCCGAGGGTTATCCTGCAGCAGAAATGAAGCACGGTCCTATTGCCTTGATTGACGAAAACATGCCGGTAGTAGTGGTGGCGCCAAATAATGGACATTACGAAAAGCTCGTGAGCAACGTTCAAGAAGTGAAAGCCCGTGAAGGAAAGGTCATTGCGGTAGTTACGGAAGGGGATAAAGAGCTTTTGGATTCTACGGATCACGTTATTGAAATACCGGCAACCTTGGAAGCATTAACCCCACTTCTGACAGTCATACCGCTACAGCTTTTGAGCTACTATATTGCTGTCATGCGCGGTTGTGATGTGGACCGTCCTCGTAACTTAGCAAAATCGGTCACAGTGGAGTAACATTACGGAGTGGTTATTCTTACCCCTTAAACCTCATCGTAACATTCTCATTTTCAATTTTAAGCTTTATTCAGATTTTTTTTGGCTACTTAACTTTTGGAAGTACAAAAATTAATTGATGGCATAATAATTGGTCACGATCATTCATTAATCAATTGACAATGAATACATTACTCATATTCTTATCAAGAAAAACAAACCTGTTTTTGTTTTTTACATTTATTGGCTTCGCACTCATCGGGCAAAATGAAATAACAAGGTCCCAATTTATAAGCTTTTACAGATACATTCCAGAAAAAATGACCTGGGATGAGCATAAAAAACGAGCAGCAAGTATGGGTGGAAATCTGGCATGCATCACCAATGCTGGTGAGAATGAACAAGTAAGAAGAGTAGCGGGTGGAGAGATTGTATGGGTTGGAGGAATTCGAAAAGGTTGTGGTAATGGACCTGGACCTGATCATTGGAAATGGTCCAACGGGAAAGATTGGTCTTACACTAACTGGCGAGCAGGAGAACCCAACAACAGTCCAAGTAGTCATGACCCATTCTCAGAATATGATGAAAACCGAGTGATGTTATGGGAAAATGGAGAATGGAATGATGCGTCCTCATTACATGAACTTTCCGCAATATATGAGATACCCTCTACTTCATTGGTAACTCACGATACAAAAAGCAAACAAAATGAAATTAATAATCAACCATTAAGCTATTACAAGTTTATTCCAGAGAAAATGACTTGGGCCGAGCATAATAATCGTGCTATTGCAATGGGTGGCAACCTAGCTTCTATTTCCAATGCTGTTGAAAACAATAAAGTTAAGGAAGTCTCAACCGGAGTAAGTGTTTGGATAGGAGGCGTCAGAAAAGGATGTGGAAACGATACTGGTGCCGACCATTGGTACTGGAGCAGTGGTGAAAAGTGGTCTTACACAAACTGGATAAAAAACCAGCCTGATAATTATCAAAAATCAGAGAACAGAGTTCATATGACCCCAATCTCACATGGACAACAATGGAACGACATCTCAGAAGATTGTCAATTTTCTGCAGTTTATGAACTGCCGATAATAGAAGAATCAGTTGATTACTTTGGGGATAATGATATTAAACGTAAAGATTCGAAAAAAATAAAAAGAATTCCATTTAGAAGAATATTTGGTTCTTTACTTTTTGTTGGTAAAGTGTTGTCAGTTAGTGAAATGAATTCAAGACAAAAGGAAAAATAACGAGGTTACTTCCGTTAAGATAAAGACGGATAAAACGATAACTGTGAAGTAAAACTTTTGCAACAACAACCGATCATAGATGGCTTTTATCACTACAAAAATGCTAATGGTGGGTTTATTATTGAGCCAATTATTGAATATCATAATGGGAATAAGGATATTTTTCTCATTTAAAATTGATCGTAATGAGTAACGAGCAATTCATAGTTTTAGGAAGTAATGTTTTAATTATCAGTAGTTTTTCATTCCTCAACATTTGGTGTAAAAATAAGTCAGCAATGTTGGGGCGGTACAAATAGAGTCTACCATATTGAACCCGGGAACAAATCATATGTTAGTTTCTAACTCAAAGAATAGAATAAATACTACTTAAAAATTTCTAATATGAATAAAAGGATGAAGGGCTTGCTTTTGATTGTCGCCTTATTTTCATTGTCCCTAACCGTCAATGGCCAAGAAAAACCAAACCCACTCACCCATATTATGGATGGGCTCAGCGTACGAAATATAGGCCCTGCCGGGATGAGTGGACGTGTGACTTGCATAACTGTGCATCCTCAAATTCCTACAACAATCTATGCAGGATCTGCCAGCGGTGGTTTGTGGGTGAGCGCGAACAATGGGCAGAGCTGGTCGCCGCTCTTTCAAAATGAGAAAGTGGCTTCTATCGGCGCCATTGCCATCGACCCTTCTCATCCGGATATTATTTATATCGGGACGGGTGAGGGGAATCCTCGAAACTCTCAAACCAGTGGATACGGTATTTACAAAAGCTACGACGGCGGTCAGAGCTGGGAGTGTTTGGGCTTGGAAAAGACTCGTACCATTCACCGAATTTTAATTAACCCTTCGAATACCGATGAGATTTATGTGGGTGCCACAGGATCGGCTTGGGGGGACAGCCCAAGAGGCGTGTATAAGAGTACGGACGGCGGAAAAAATTGGACCCAGAGCTTATATATCGATGGAAAAACAGGCGCGGGAGATCTCGTGATGGATCCAAATAACCCGAAGAAGCTTATTGCCAATATGTGGGAGTACCGCAGAGAGCCTTGGTTCTTTACCAGCGGTGGTCCTTTGGGTGGCTTGTTCATAACCTACGACGGTGGGGAGCATTGGAAGAAGCTTGGTGAAAAGGACGGATTGCCAAAAGGGGATTTAGGCCGTATTGGATTAGGTATTGCACCGTCCAATTCTAATATCGTCTATGCCCTGGTCGAAACCGAAAAGAAAAACGGTGTGTATAAGAGCACGAACGGCGGAAAGAATTGGTTCAAGGTCACCGAGAGTGAGCAGGTGGGAAATCGTCCGTTTTACTATGCGGATTTAAGAGTGGACCCGCAAAATCCAGACCGTGTGTACAGCTTGTGGACTTATGTAACGCGTAGTGATGATGGAGGAAAAAATTGGAAAACTATAACCCCTTATAATCGCATTCACCCCGACCACCAAGCGATGTGGATCAACCCGGCTAATCCGGCACACATCATTGAGGGGAATGACGGTGGGATGAATATTTCGTATGATTATGGAGAGAGTTGGCATTTTGTGGAGAATCTTCCTTTGGCCCAATTCTACCATATTAACGTCGACGATCAGTTGCCGTACAATGTTTATGGCGGGATGCAAGACAATGGATCTTGGATGGGGCCGGCGTACAGCTTGACCATTGACGGTATTCGAAACGAAGAATGGAGCGAATTATTTTTTGGAGATGGTTTTGATGTAGTACCTATTCCAGGGCGTATTGATGCTGTATATGCCCAAAGCCAAGAAGGTAATGTAGGCCTTGTCAATACAGAAACAGGTTATACCGAATTGATTAAGCCTACGCATCCAGATGGAGTGCGATTGCGTTGGCACTGGAATGCGCCTATTGCACTAGATCCTCACCAGCCTCAGACAAGCCTGTACTTCGGCTCCCAATTCTTGCATAAGAGTACGGACAATGGAAAGAATTGGGCCATTATCAGTCCAGATTTGACTACGAATAATACTGAGAAGCAGAAGCAACTCGAGAGCGGGGGGTTGACCTACGATGTGACTGGGGCGGAAAACCACACGTGTTTAATTGCCATTGCACCGAGTGATTTAGACCAAAATGTGATTTGGACCGGTTCGGATGACGGTAAGTTGCACGTGACTATGGACGGCGGAGCGAATTGGGTGGACTTGAGCAAGAAGTTGAAAGACTTGCCCGAGGGGTCTTGGATTCCTCAAATACGTGCGTCGGATTACGACAAAGGGACCGCTTGGGTGGTGGCAAACGACTACCGCAGAAATAATTGGAGCGCCTACTTGTTTAAAATTGAAGAATATGGAAAGAAGGTCACCCGTGTGGTGGACGACAGCGATATTTTCGGACCTATCCTCAGTGTATGGCAAGACCCAGTACAGCCAAAACTACTCTTCGTAGGGGGTGAATATGGATTGTACGTCAGTGTGAATGGAGGCATTTCTTACAACAAATGGACCGATGCTGTGCCGACAGTCCAAGTGATGGACCTAGCCTTCCAGGACCGCGAAAAGGATTTGGTCCTTGGGACCTTCGGGCGCGGTGCCTGGGTGATTGATGATATCGAGCCTCTGCGAGTATTAGCGGCGGGCAACGGCCTAAGTAAACCAACGTTCTTCGAGCCGCCAACGGCATATCAATGGGAACGTCGTCAGAGCCCCGGTGTACGATTTGCCGGGATGTCTACCTTCCGAGGCGATAACCGTCCGTTTGGAGCACGCTTATCGGCCTATCTTCCGGAAGTTGCCGAGGACAATAAGAAGAAGTTACGCGTGGACTATCAAAACGAAGGTGGCGATACCATTTATACCCAATACATCCGCGTGAAGGAAGCTGGATTGCAAAACTGGCGCTGGGCCATGTGGGAAAAGGGTACCGAATATCCTGAGTTCAAAGTTCGCAAAGAAGGAAAGGAGCAAAGCGATCGCCGCGGGGCTCCGGTATTGCCAGGAACCTACACGGTAGCGATGAATTGGGACGGTCAGACCGCTTCACAGCCACTGAAGGTTGAATACGATTACCGTATGGAAACTTGGGTAACAGATGAAGATTTGGCAGCGCGTCGCGAAGCTTTCAAAGCCATTGAAGGTATCGAAGTAGATTTGGACCTAGCCGTACAATCATTAGCACAAGCAAATGAAAACATCGAGCGCCTTCAAGCCCTTCTTCAGCGTGAGCCTTATGCTTCTGATTCATCATTGGTGGACACTGTGAAAGCGACAGCCAAAGCTTTGGAGGCTGCGCGTCATCATGTGTTTGGTAAAAAAGAAACCAAAGGCTATTTCGAACAGCCGGAGGTATGGTCGAGTCAATGGGGCAGTTCATTGTGGCAGCTGTTGAGTTCGTCACGCGCATGGGGCAGCAATGAGCAAGCGTTGTTTGACCAATTATCTAAGCGTACCGACGAGGCCACACAGACCGTCATGACCTTTCTCATAGAGGATTACAACGGCCTGCTGGAATACCTCAAAGAGCATCCGGTGGATATAATGGTTCCTACCGAGACAGAGAAAGAAATTCGCAAATAGAAGTCAAAAAAGGCGCCCCGTTGGGCGCCTTTTTTATGCTCAAATTTTCGGCTTCGCCGAGAAGTTTCGCAGCTTATTGAATGATCAATTGTTTACTAATGCCTTCCGCTTCGAAGATGTAATAGCCCGGGCTTACGTTGAGCTGAATACGGGTGTCCATCCCTAATATATCTTTTTCAATTTCACGGCCTTCGATACTCAGGATGCGGTAAACCGTTCCTGCAGGAAGCCCTTCGACTTGAAAATCACCATTACTTGGATTCGGGTAGATATTGATCTCGGCGGCATGCAATTCCTCTTGATCTAATGTCACATTAAGATTAAAGGCATCCAAGAAGGCATTGTTTCCCCCTCCAGAAATAAAATCTACCTTAATCATAATTGGTGCGCCACCAGCAAAATCATTCAAATTGACATTGGTATTTCGCCAATTATTTACTGATGTAGGATTCCAAGGATTTGCCTTATTCAGGGCTGCATAAAGCAGAGGGCCTAAAATGGTACGTACCTCTTCCCAGGTTTCTCCACAATTCTGACTCACACTGATTATTATTTTGTCCTGTGCTTGGCCTGGCTTACTGGCAACGGCATAACGGAAACCTAAAGACATGGCAGTGACCCTATTCACAATTATTTCATCAGTTATTAAAGCGTCAGAATTTTCTGGTTCATTGTTGAAGTTGTCTAGCTTGACGCAATAGTTTCCTTCGAAGTGGTTATAGCTATTTCGCTCCCACATTATGTCATCCCCGTCGGCGTTCTCAACGTGCCAAGAGCCATTAGGAACATCATGGAATTCAAATCCAGAGTTGAAGTTATTAACCCAGGTATGCGTTCCTCCACCAGGCCTTCTAACGCCCATATAGCCTTTGATCACGGATTGCGACGATCCAACGGCATTGGTTACAGTTAGGCCGACTGTATAGTTCTTAAATCCAACGCCCGACATCGAGCTGTAAGTAACGGTTGGATTCTGAGTTGTTGAAGCAGATGGTGTACCGCCTGGGAAATACCATGACCAACTTGTTGGATTACCGAATTCGCTCATATCCGTAAATTGAACGGTCGTTCCATTACAAATGACCGTTTGGTTAGCCTTGAAGTTGGCTTGCGGTGCACAGGGCAAAACTGCCTGTGGGTCGATCCCCGTTGCCGTAGCATTAGAAGCCGATACTAAGTACCCTCGTAGTACAGAAGCGTTTAAGACCGAACGCATTATAATTCTCTGGTCGTCGGTGAACATGTTGACACAAACGTCATCTGCGTAGTCCATGTAATTCTCAATCTGATCCGGAAGGTTTGGATTGTCATTAGCACAAGTATTTGCCGTGAAGTCACAACCATAACTTGCTTCATTAACCGGAGGGGTATCAGAACAATTATCCCCTTGAAAACAACCGCCTTTAAATGGGTGATCCAAACCGAGATAATGTCCCATCTCATGGGTTAGGGTTCGTCCACGACTTGCACTAGTCCCTATGCGTCCCATGCGGTCATGTCTAATTACAATCCCGTCATAGGTAGTGCTTTGACCGGGGCTTGGTTTATACGCATATCCCAAAACGGTTCCCTGTCCAGAGTTTCCTAGGTCGATAGACCTCACCACCCAAATGTTCACGTATTTGTTGCGCGGCCAGCTTTTCAAGCCTTTTACGTTGTTGTTGGCGTTTACAGAAAGCGCGCTCTGAGTACGAGTAATTCCAGTGTGGCAATTGCCATTTGGATCAAGCTTCGCTAATTTAAATTCGATCTCACAGTCAGCCGCTACATTTAAAAATGTTGCACGTGTGTCGCTTGCATCGGGGTTCAATCGACGGTAATCTTCATTCAATACCTCGATGGCATTTTTGACCTGTTTATCCGTGATATTATCCGATGCATTATCATAAATGATGTGTACGACCACAGGAATGGTGAATACCGTACTCTCCTTTTTTTGATCAGAGTCGAAATCGACAGTGCTTATAAACTCGGCCCAATCTGACTCATAGTCAGGGTTTTGGCGCTTTAGTTCCTCCTCTAGGATATCATGTCCACATTTCTGTCCGAAGGAATGTGTTGATATTAAGGCAAATGCCAATAAAATCGCGTATTTGAGGTATTTTCGCATGCTCTGCAAGTTCGTTCATTCACTTCATTCTTGCAACATATAAACCGAGCCGCAGAAAACATGCCAACAATTTGTTTATGGATTTTTGGTTGTTAGGCAAATAAAGATGTATTTTCGCAGCCCTTTTTAGAGGGATGTTTGGGCATTCCAAATAACACATTAAAACGCTATAGCGGTGAATACATTAAGTTACAAAACAGTTTCAGCCAACTCGGCAACCGTAGATAAGAACTGGGTAATAGTAGATGCAGAAGGCCAAACTTTAGGTCGTCTAGCTTCTAAAGTTGCTTTGCTATTAAGAGGTAAGCGTAAGCCAAATTACACGCCTCACGTTGACTGTGGTGATAACGTGATCATTCTAAATGCTGATAAGGTTGTTTTGACTGGTAATAAGATGG
Source organism: Cryomorphaceae bacterium (assembly GCA_003445735.1). Classification (GTDB taxonomy): domain Bacteria; phylum Bacteroidota; class Bacteroidia; order Flavobacteriales; family Schleiferiaceae; genus UBA10364. Next base: position 2,866 of record DMCR01000058.1, on the reverse strand, counting down.
CAGACAAAACTTACGTTTGGCACACTGGATACCCAGGTGGTCAGCGTACGACGAACCCGGAACAAATGATGGCTAAATTTCCAGAACGCGTTGTAGAAAAGGCGGTGAAAGGAATGTTGCCTAAAAATCGTTTGGGCGCTCAGTTGTTCCGCAACCTACACGTTTATGCAGGCGGAGAGCACAAGCACGAGGCACAAAAGCCGACTGCGATCAACATAAATGAAATCAAATAAGTAATAATAAATGGCAAAGTTTCACGCAATTGGGAGACGTAAATCTTCTGTAGCTCGTGTCTACATGGATGAAGGCAAAGGCGCCATCACCGTCAACGGCAAAGACTACAAGGACTACTTCACTACTGCGCCTTTGCACTACAAATTGGAACAGCCTTTCAATTTGACCGAGACTACTGGTAAGTACGACGTTAAAGTAAACGTTTTTGGTGGCGGTATCACTGGTCAAGTTGAGGCAATCCGTTTGGGTGTGAGCCGTATTCTTTCTGAAATCGATCAGGAAAATCGTGCAGTATTGAAGCCAGTCGGACTTCTTACTCGTGACCCACGTATGGTTGAGCGTAAGAAATTCGGTCAGAAGAAAGCACGTAAGAAATTCCAGTTCTCTAAACGTTAATCGAGATTTAGTATCCAAATGGGCTAGACTCTTTATAAGGCTACTAGCACATTGCTTACTACGGAAAGTAAACTCAACAAAATGGCAGTAACAGACAACATTAAAAAACTCATGGATGCAGGTGTTCACTTCGGACACTTGACCCGTAAGTGGAATCCAAACATGGCTCCCTACATCTTTATGGAGCGCAACGGTATCCACGTTATCGACCTACACAAAACAGATGCAAAGCTTGAAGAAGCTACTGAAGCGTTGAAAAAAATCGCTGCATCAGGTCGTAAAATCCTTTTCGTTGCAACCAAAAAGCAAGCGAAAGAAATCGTAGCGAAATACGCTGGCGATGTTCAAATGCCTTACGCAACTGAGCGTTGGCCAGGAGGTATGTTGACGAACTTCGTAACCATCCGCAAAGCCATCAAAAAAATGCAGAGCATTGACAAGATGAAGGAAAATGGAACGTTCGAAACTCTTTCTAAGCGTGAGCGTCTACAAGTAGACCGTCAGCGTGCAAAATTGGAAAAGGACTTTGGTTCTGTAGAAGATATGAATCGTCTTCCTGCTGCCTTGTTTGTCGTTGATATCAAGCGCGAAAATATTGCTGTAGAAGAAGCCATCAAGTTGGGCATTCCGACATTTGCGATGGTAGATACAAACTCGGACCCACGTCGTGTCGATTACGCGATTCCTGCAAACGATGATGCTTCTAAGAGTATCGCTGTTGTTTTAGAGCGTGTAACGGCTGGAATAAAAGAAGGTTTGTCACTACGCAAGAGTGATAAAGCGGCTGCCGAGCAAGCAAAAATCGAAAAGAAAGCAGCGAAGGTTTAATCCGAGCGCTTTATTATTAGAATAGATTTTTTCGGAGAGCCGTGAGGATGACCTTTACGGCTCTCTTTATATAATTAACACAATTTTAAACTTAATATCATGGCAAACATTACCGCTGCTGATGTAAATAAACTCAGAAAGCAAACAGGTGCAGGGATGATGGATTGTAAAAAAGCTTTGGTTGAAGCTGAAGGCGACTTCGAAGCTGCAATTGACATCCTACGTAAGAAAGGTCAAAAAGTAGCCGCTAAGCGTGCAGATCGCGATGCAGTTGAAGGGGCAGTTATTGCTAAAACGAATGGTTCTGATAAAGGTGTAATCGTTAAGTTGTCTTGTGAGACTGACTTTGTAGCGAAGAACGATGATTTCGTTGCTTTGGCAAATAAATTGGCTGATATCGCTTTGGCAACTGGTGTTCAGACTGCTGAAGAATTCGGCGCTGTCGAATTCGAAGACGGCTTAACCGTTGCAGCGAAATTGCAAGAACAAACTGGTGTGATCGGTGAGAAGATTGAAATTTCTGAGCTAGCTAGTGTAAGCGCTCCTTATGTTGCTTCTTACATCCACATGGGAAACAAGATTGGTACTTTGGTAGGTTTGACTACCCAAGCTGAAGAAGCAGGTAAAGATGTGGCAATGCAAGCTGCAGCAATGAATCCGGTAGCTTTAAACCGTGATTCAGTTTCTGAAGATGTTATTGCCCGCGAATTGGAAGTAGGTAAAGATTTGGCTCGTCAAGAAGGTAAACCTGAAGAAATGCTAGAGAAAATAGCGATGGGTCGTTTGAATAAATTCTTCAAAGAAAATACTTTGTTGAACCAAGAATTCATCAAAGAATCCAAGACTTCAGTATCTCAATATCTCAATAAAATAGAGAAAGATTTAACGGTCACAGACTTTAAAAGAGTTGGGCTTGGAGTTTAATTTTAATAAAATCAATTAAGAGAGTGTTTTACACTCTCTTTTTTTTGCCTTAAATTAGCGCACTATGAAGTACAAGAGAATTCTTTTAAAATTAAGTGGGGAAGCCCTAATGGGCGAAGAACAATTTGGCATTGATACAGAAAAATTATCAGCTTATGCCAACGAAATAAAAGCTGCTGTAGATTTTGGTGTTGAAGTTGCTGTAGTTATAGGAGGAGGAAATATCTTTAGAGGTGTTCAGGTTGAAGGTCAAGGTCTAGATAGAGTACAAGGAGATTACATGGGAATGTTGGCAACAATAATTAATGGAATGGCGCTTCAGTCAGCTTTAGAAAAGGCTAACGTAGAAACACGCTTGTTAACAGCTATTAAAATGGAGCAAGTAGCGGAACCATTCATACGCCGACGTGCTATACGTCATTTACAAAAACATAGAGTGGTTATTTTCGGTGGTGGTACAGGAAACCCTTATTTTACAACAGAT
>DMCR01000177.1:1224-6990 GCA_003445735.1 Cryomorphaceae bacterium | reverse complement strand
TCTTTGAAACCAATGCGCCGACCTTCGATTGGGGGGCGGATTATGATGACGAAATTCTCACCCCTGGTGTGTACTTTTACCAAGTCGAAGCTGAAAACAGATGCGGCGTCGTTACCGAAGAAGGAACCCTACACATTACCTATTAATTATGATTACTGTATATCACAATCCGCGTTGCCGAAAATCCCGCGAAGCTCTAGCGCACCTTGATGAGAAAGGTGCGCAGTATAATGTTCGTCTCTACATGAATGACGAGAAGAGCATGACAGCTGCTGAGCTTGAAGAGGTTTTGGAAGCGCTAGATATGGATGCTCTCGAGCTGGTGCGTACTAATGAGGCCTTATGGAAGAAAGAGTACAAGCATTTGGAACTTGATGAACGGGAGATTGTCCTCGCGATGATTGAGCATCCTCGTTTGATGGAGCGCCCAATTATTGTAAAGGGCAATAAAGCTGTGGTGGCCCGTCCGGCGGACGCTATGGATACCATTCTTTAGGCAAGCGTAGCGAGCCAAATCACAGCTTTTACTCCACAAAAAAAACCCAAGCCGCAGGCTAGGGTTTTTTTGATATATTCTTTCAACTGAAATCTTATTCAGCCGCTTCTTCTTTATGACCTATGATCGCGTGAGCTAGTTTAGGGTTGATGGCCTCAAGACCGATTAACGTAAGCCAGTATCCAACGAACAGGCCCAAGAAAACCAACATCGAAAAGCCCATCAAGAAAACAATCATAAAAACGAGGAAACCGATAAATTTCATAGTTGTTGTTCTTTAAATAGGTTCCAAAGATACATCACACAAATGTTTCAATAGGATTCTGTGCCGTAAATTTGTACTGTAGATTTCGAATCTAATCAACTCATGATGGACTACAGAATAGAACACGATACGATGGGCGAGGTGAAAGTCCCTGCTAATAAGTATTGGGGTGCGCAAACAGAGCGCTCTCGTCACAATTTTAAAATAGGACCTGAAGCTTCGATGCCACAGGAGGTCATCGAAGGTTTTGCGTATTTGAAAAAGGCTGCAGCCTATACGAACTGCGATGCGGGCGTCTTGAGCGTTGAAAAACGTGACCTCATTGCAGCCGTATGTGATGAAATTTTAGAAGGTAAGCACCGGGACCAATTTCCTTTGGTCGTTTGGCAAACCGGTTCTGGAACTCAAAGTAATATGAACATAAATGAGGTGATTTCCAACCGTGCTCACGTACTGGCGGGCGGCACACTTGGAGAAGGCAAAAGCCTCATCCACCCTAACGACGACGTAAACAAGAGCCAGAGCTCAAATGATACCTTCCCAACGGGAATGCATATCGCGATCTACAAGAAACTTATTGAAACCACCATTCCGGGCGTCGAGCTGCTTCGCAATACGCTTGAGGCAAAGAGTAAAGAATTCTGGAAAGTGGTAAAAATTGGTCGCACCCACTTAATGGACGCCACACCATTGACCTTGGGCCAAGAGTTTTCTGGCTACGTCAGCCAACTCAATCACGGACTCAAGGCGCTACACAATACACTCGATCATATGAGTGAAGTTGCCTTGGGTGGAACGGCTGTAGGTACTGGAATCAATACACCGGAAGGTTATTCTGAGACCGTGGCGAAATACATCGCTGAGTTCACTGGCTATCCATTCTACACTGCTGAAAATAAATTTGAGGCATTGGCGGCTCACGACGCTTTAGTGGAGACACACGGTGCCTTGAACCAACTGGCGGTATCATTAAATAAAATCGCCAACGATATTCGCCTCCTTGCATCAGGACCGCGCTCAGGCATTGGGGAAATCATCATTCCATCCAACGAACCGGGCTCATCCATCATGCCAGGGAAAGTAAATCCAACACAAGCGGAAGCCATGACCATGGTTTGTGCTCAAGTCATGGGGAACCAAACCACGGTGACCATCGGAGGCGCTCAGGGACATTACGAGCTCAATGTATTCAAGCCTGTGATGGCCTATAATGTGCTTGAGAGTGCTACCCTTTTAGGCGATGCTTGTGTCAGCTTCAACGACCACTGTGCGGTCGGCATCGAGCCAAATTATAAGGCGATAGAAGCGCACTTGAACAACTCATTGATGTTGGTTACTGCTCTCAACACTAAAATAGGTTACGAGAAAGCTGCGAAAATTGCGAAGACTGCACACGAAAAAGGTACCACCTTGAAAGAGGAAGCCATTAACCTCGGCTACCTTACGGCGGAAGAGTTTGATCAGTGGGTCATCCCTAGTAAGATGGTTGGGAAATTGTGATTTTCCCAACGGCTCCGGCAATTAAGCAATTACACGTAATCTTCCCCTATTTCTATCTTAACAGATTTCACAATCTGTTTGATAGCTTGATCGTTGCCTTGGGGGAAGGTCAAGGTACATTGGTCGGTCTGAACAACAATATTATCGGAGAGGTCGTTGATGACCAAAGCTTTGGTCTTGCTTCCGTTGACGATCAGACAGTTGGTGCAGTTTTGAACCAGGGTATGCTCGCCGACAATGACATTGCCTTGCTCGTCCTTGGTTCCGAGGTCGTAGATGGCGCCCCAGTTGCCCAGGTCACTCCAACCCATTTCTGCTGGGATCACACATACTTGATGCGCGCGTTCCATCAACCCATAATCAATAGAGATGTTATCGCATTCGCCGTAGATACGTTCAATGCTTTGTTTCTCGTAATCTGTATCCAGGTCATTCCAAGTTTCACCTAAGGTCGCCATGAGCTCCGGAAGGTGTTGGTCTAAACCGTTGGAAAGGGCTTCGATGTTCCAAATAAACATCCCTGCATTCCACAAGAAATCACCACTTTCTAAAAAGAGCTTTGCGTGGTCGATATCTGGCTTTTCGGTAAAGGCTTTGACCATATACACTCCCTTTTCGTCTGAGCTATTTTCGTCGTATTGAATGTATCCGTAGCCTGTTTCGGGTTTGTGTGGCTTGATGCCTATAGTCACAAAACACTGGCTGGTTTCTGTGCGTTTTAACCCTTTTCTCACCACTTTTTCGAAGGCTTCATCATCAGTAATCAAGTGATCGGCTGGGGTGATGAACATGTTTGCTAGTGGGTCACGCTTCTTAATTTTTAATGCGGCATACGCAATACAAGGTGCAGTATTGCGGCGCAGGGGTTCAAGAACAATATTGTTTTCGTGTAATTCAGGAAGGTGTTCTCTGGTGAGTGCAGCATAGTTTTCATGGGTAACGACCATGATGTGCTCGGCATCGAAAATACGGCGTACGCGTTTATAGGTTTGCTGAATGAGGCTCTCTCCAGTACCTAAAAAATCAAGAAACTGTTTTGGGGTTTGTTCTGTGGACATGGGCCAAAATCTGCTCCCAATTCCACCGGCCATGATGACGCAGTACGGTGTGCGCATGTTCAGAGTGTGTAGGTTGTTATGAGATTCATTGCTGAATTTCGACTGCGAATCTACGATTTTCTGCGCTTAGGGGGTATCTTCGTGCCCTTATTTAAACGCTACAGACATGTTAAATCTAGTCCTATTCGGCCCTCCAGGGGCAGGTAAAGGAACCCAGAGCGCTTTCTTGGTAGACCGATACGAATTGGTTCACTTGAGTACCGGTGACCTGTTCAGATTCAATATTAAGAATGAGACGGAATTGGGGCAATTAGCCAAATCCTACATGGACAAAGGCCAACTCGTACCAGATTCAGTGACTATTGCAATGTTGGAAGATGCCGTCAACAAAAACCCGCAAGCCAAGGGTTTTATCTTTGATGGATTCCCTCGTACCCATGGCCAAGCTCAAGCGCTCGATGCATTCTTGGACGGACGCAGTACTGGTATTACCAGCATGGTAGCTTTGGAGGTACCTGAAGATGAGTTGCGTATTCGCTTGGCGGAGCGTGCCAAAACCTCAGGGCGTCCGGATGATGCAGACCCTGCGATTATCCAGAACAGAATAGATGTATACAATGCGGAGACGGCGCCAGTAAAGGATTACTACGAGGGGCAGGCTAAATATCAGGGCGTAGATGGTGTAGGTTCCATCGAAGAGATTACCGACCGATTGGTGGGAATCATCGACGCACTTTAAGAGCAAAACAAGAACAATTGTACTTTTGTAACGCAGTTTTCCATGGTGGGGGCTGCTTTTTCACGTCATGTCAGGAAGCAACTTCATAGATTACGTAAAAATTTACTGTAAGAGCGGCCGCGGTGGTCGTGGTTCGACACACTTGCTGCGCAATCGTATGACCTCTAAGGGAGGACCCGACGGCGGAGATGGCGGCCGCGGTGGTCACGTGATTGTGAAAGGCAACGCACAGATGTGGACCTTGCTTCCCTTGAAATATCAAAAGCACATCAAAGCCGCTTCCGGTGAAAACGGTAGTGCCCAGGAACGCACAGGTGCGCAGGGTGAAGACAAATACATCGAAGTGCCATTAGGTACGGTGGCCAAGGACGAAGAAACCGGTGAGGTGTTGTTTGAAATCACCGAGGACGGTGAGGAGCACGTACTGGTGAAAGGCGGCCGCGGCGGTTTGGGCAATGTACATTTTAAGAGTGCTACCTTCCAGACTCCACGTTTTGCTCAGCCGGGCGAGCCTGCCAACGAAGGTTGGTTCATTCTTGAGTTGAAAGTTTTGGCCGATGTGGGATTGGTAGGGTTCCCAAATGCTGGGAAGAGCACCTTACTATCTGTGGTAAGTGCGGCCAAGCCGGAAATTGCTAATTATCCTTTTACCACCTTGGTACCGAATTTAGGCATGGTGTATTACCGCGATCACAAATCCTTTGTAATGGCCGATATACCTGGAATTATTGAAGGTGCAGCCGAGGGAAAGGGTCTGGGATACCGATTTCTACGTCATATCGAGCGCAATGCGTTGCTATTATTCATGGTGCCCGCCGATGCGGAAGATTATGCGAAGGAATACGAGATTTTGCTGAATGAATTGGTCAAGTATAACCCTGAACTTGCCGATAAGGATAGAATTCTAGCCATCACGAAGAGCGATATGCTCGACGAGGATTTGCAGCAGGAGGTCAAGGCCCAATTACCTGAGGATATTCCCCATATTTTCATTTCATCCGTTGCCAACAAGAACATCATGCCCCTCAAGGATATGATTTGGGAACGACTCAATGCATCCGTCTAATGTTTGAGGTCGTACATAGTTTCGATGTGGATGCGATGTACGTATTAAATCACTGGTTGCCGGCCAGTACGGACGTATTCTGGCTCGCGGTAACGAATACCATTACTTGGATTCCCCTCTACGTGGTTATGGTGGAGCGCCTGTTTAGACGCTCGGCGATGGACGTTTTTGTAAAGCGATTAGCCTTGGTGGTTCTTGGTATTTTGCTTTGGGATCAAGGTGCAGAGTTTTTTAAGCATTGGATCGCCCGACCTCGTCCCTGTCAAACCATGAAAGATATCCGTGTCTTAGTGCATTGTAGTACTTATGGCTTTTTTAGCGCACATGCCGCAAATGCCTTTGGACTTACCTTTTTATTCCGTAAATGGTTGCACCAAAGTTGGTTTCCGGTGTTATTGATTATTGCTTTTTTTCAAAGCTATTCCCGCATTCATTTGGGGGTTCATTATCCTACAGACCTCTTAGTGGGAGCATTGTGGGGATTTCTCATTAGTTTCGTTTTACACAAAATCGAAAAGACATGGAGTTGAATGTAATGGCCTATCTGGCAATATTCTTAGGCGGCGGTGCCGGTTCGGTACTCAGGTTTGCCATGTCGAAAGCAATGGTAGCACAAGGTTGGCTGCAAGGGCATTGGGCGAC
>DMCR01000177.1:0-831 GCA_003445735.1 Cryomorphaceae bacterium | reverse complement strand
AAATCTAAGCTATTTTACCTCTTGTTGTTGGGCACCGGGTTCTGTGGTGGATGGTCGACCTTCAGTACATTTTCGTACGAAACAATTAGTTTGGTCGGTGAAGGGCGCCTTACAGAAGCCGTCCTCTATGTTGTGCTTTCTGTAGTCTTGGGTGCGGGTGCAGCAATATTGGCCTCTATCTGGGTGATGCGTGAATACGCCACCTAGCGGAACAGGGTTAATTGGCCCTTCTTCAAAATCAACATATCATTTTGACCTTTAGCATATACGCTCCATGCATATACGCCTTCAACGGCCTCTTTCCCGTTCGGGTGATTCCCATTCCAACCTTCGGCGGGGTCGGTGGATTGGAACATCACCTCACCCCAGCGGTTGAAAATGATCAGTTCATATTCCTTGATACCCACCGCTGTGCCACGGAATACCTCATTTTCTCTATCCCCATTGGGGGTGAAGGCTGTTGGAATAAATACGAGGGTTTCTGGATTTATACGTACCATGGCCCTTGAAGTATCGGGGCAATTATAGGTATTGATGACCACGTGTTCAACTTCGAACCATCCGGTGTCGCTGTATGCGTGCACAAAACTCCTGTTGTTGAAGTATAAACTGCCATCTCCCATGCCCGTAATGAGTTGGTCGGTGGTGGCTGCGGCGAGATCTGTGAACTCAATATTTGAGGTATAGATGGTCGCAGAATTTGGATCCAACATAAATGAGGAGGTAGGTGAAGGATAGACCGTAATGAAATCCGTATAGTTGATGGTAATGGTATCTACACAGCCCTCTATGAAGAACACTGTAAGCGTCACATCATATGTGCCGGGATTG
>DMCR01000111.1 GCA_003445735.1 Cryomorphaceae bacterium | reverse complement strand
TACGGCCACCACCATTTGATGGGTAATATTTCTGGCAATCAGGACAAGCCGCGCTTCTCCTCTATGGCCTCTGGACACCTCAGCATGAGCGAAGACAGCAAGCTAGCCGGTTGGACACGCGAAATTCCAGAACCTACAGAGCGTGGGTATAGAAAAATGGCCGCCATGCACGCCTTCAATATCGCAGTTCCAGGCATTCCTATCCTCTACTACGGGGACGAGATTGCCCTTCACGGCGGGAACGACCCGGACAACAGAAAGATGATGCCGTTCGACTTTTCACCACGCCAGCAGGAGCTCTTTATTCGCATTGCGCAATTGAATGAAACTCGAAGCCAATTCATGGCCTTGAATTACGGTTCAACGACCGTTTTCCAACCTGAACCACACCTGCTCATTATTGTGCGCAAGTACATGCAACAAGAGGTGCGCTTCTTCTTTAACAACAGCAATGAAGACCGCTACCTACAAGAATGGGACATCACTGTTCCTGCAGACGACTTTACTTCCCAAACAGAAATTTTAGAACGTGAATAAATCAATCATTACTCTATTGACAGCGGCCTTGACTTTAGCGGCTTGTAACACGCCGGAATCGGTACCAGAAACCACTTCAACTTGGGAAGACGCAAAGCTTCCAGAGTGGGCCAAGGACGCTAACATTTATGAAGTCAACATCCGTCAATACACGCCGGAAGGAACTTTGAATGCCTTTAAGGAGCACCTCCCGCGATTGGCCGAGATGAACGTAGATATTCTTTGGTTCATGCCTATCCAGCCTATTGGTGAGCGCAACCGCAAAGGCGAGCTCGGCAGCTATTATTCTATCAAAGATTACACTGCGGTAAATCCGGCATTTGGAACGGTGGAAGACTTCAAAGCCATCGTGAACGAGGCACACGCGCTTGGCATGCATGTGCTTCTGGATTGGGTCGCCAACCACAGTGCTTGGGACCACCCTTGGGTAGAAACCAACGACGATTTCTACACGCGCGATGAGGACGGAAGCTATCCTATGGAAGCCATCGGAAACGACGGCGGCAAAACGGGATGGACCGACGTTGCAGATTTAAATTACGACGCCCCGCTTTTGATCGACTCCATGGCTGCAGAAATGGACTGGTGGGTAAGCAACACGGGCATCGACGGATTCCGTTGTGATATGGCCGGAATGATACCTTATGCCTTCTGGGAGCATACTATTCCTATGCTGCGCGCGAAGCACGGACCCCTTTTCTTCCTCGCTGAATGGAACGAGCCGTATCTGCTCAGCACCTTCAATGCAGATTACGGGTGGGAGTTACACCACATGATGAATGACATCGCCAAGGGCCACAAGAGCGTCTATGATCTTGAGGTATATGCTGATAAAAACGATACTGTTTATGGCAACGATGCGATGAAGTTGTACTTCACCTCCAACCATGACGAAAACAGCTGGCAGGGCAGTGCTATTGAGCGCATGGGCAACGATGCCCGCGCCTTCTTTGCGCTTGCCTTCATGATGGACCAAAGTTTCCCATTGTTGTACACCGGTCAAGAAGCTGGGATCGATTTCAGATTACCATTCTTTAGCAAGGATACGGTGGGTGTGAATTGGTCCGAGAATACCGACCATGCAGATTTCTATGCCTCCCTTTTTGAATTAAAGCACAACCATCCTGCTTTGTGGAACGGCGCATACGGCGGGAAAATGAGTTTGACTACAGATACTATAACGAACACTGTGATGATCGCTAGAACGCTAGGTGAAGACCACGTAAACGGCTATTTCGCCTTCGGTGGCGGTGAAGTTGTTGCTGATGAGGACGCAGGAGAATTGGTTATTGCTATACACGGAGCGAAAATCTACACCAAAACTTTGGCGGCTAACGAGTAACTTTAAGCTCGCAAAAGAACCACCGCATGTACAAGATCACAGGAAAAAACACCTTTGAAGTTGCGCCAGATACCAACCCGGCTGAAGGGTTACTCGACGGCACCTATTACAACCTGGACATCGAAAAGATGGACGGTCGTACTTGGCACATTTTGAAGGACCACAAATCCTACTACGTGCAATGGGTGGAGCGCAGCGAAGACGGTAAGACCTTTACGTTGAAAATCAACGGACAATTGCTCGAGCTAAATGCCAAGGACCACTATGACCTACTCCTAGAACAAATGGGCATGTCTACGGCAAACACCGTGAAGGCTATCAAACTCAAGGCGCCTATGCCCGGAAAGGTACTCGACGTGATGGTGCAGCCCGGTCAAACAGTTGCCAAAGGTGAAGGACTACTCATCCTGGAAGCCATGAAAATGGAGAACATGCTCAAGGCCGAACAAGACGCAACAGTAAAATCCGTGAACGTTTCGGTGGGTGATGCTGTTGAAAAGAATAACGTACTTATTGACTTTGAATAACATGAAAAAAACACTCCTACTATCAGCGCTAGGCGCTATCGCATTTAGCTGCAGCCAGCCTGCCGAAGCGCCAGCAGAAAACCACGAAGGCCACGAACACAACCACGAGAGCATGGCTCCTGAGGAAATGAATCAAGCCACCGGCCGCGTATTCTTTGCGAATCTTGAAAACGGCGATACCGTTACCAACCCTGTTTATATCGAGTTCGGCGTGGAAGGCATGGAAGTGCGCCCAGCAGGTGAGATCTTGGAGGGCACCGGTCACCACCACCTATTGATCGGCAATGCATTTCTCGCAAAAGGTGAAGTTGTTCCTGTGGATAGCGTAAATATCCACTACGGTGGCGGACAAACTTCGGATACCGTAACTCTCCCTATGGGTGAGGTTCGTTTGGGCATGCAATTCGCCAACGGCGTACACG
>DMCR01000026.1 GCA_003445735.1 Cryomorphaceae bacterium | reverse complement strand
ATAACTTTGGCGCGAACCAAGGTCATAATATTGGTGCGACGATCAGCCCTTGTTGGACACGAACAGATACTGATACCAATTACCGATGGGGAGGTCGTACGGGTGGAACTGCCACTCCTGGCACAGGTCCAGGCGGCGATCATACCAGTGGTTTTGGAAGCTATGTATATGCGGAGGCCAGTTTCTCATCAGGAACTCCAGTTGCAACTTTGACTTCACCGAGCATTGACCTTAATGCGTTGACCACTCCGGAAATGAAGTTCTGGTTCCACCTATATGCGGCAAACGGATCTCAAGGAACTCTTGTCTGGAGTATCCAAGATGTATCCGTAGGAACATGGGTTGATTTGGATTCTATTTCGGGGAACCAAGGAAATAATTGGATTGAAGTGGTAGAAGATTTAAGTAGTTATGCCAATAAGACGGTCAAAATTAAATTTACAGCCACGAAATCTAGCGGTACTACTCCACAACAAGGTGATATTGCAATCGATGATTTGAGTATTGCTGAGGCACCAACGTGTCCTGAGCCAACGGCAATTACTGCTATAGCGACTTCAACGACTGATATTGATGTAAGCTGGACAACAGGTGGTTCAACAGCATGGCAGATTGAATACGGTGCTCCAGGCTTTACGCCGGGCACGGGTACCATTGTGAATGCCCTTACAAATCCATTTACAGTCACAGGCCTTACTCAAGGTGCTGCGTACGACTTCTACGTGCGTGACTCTTGTGGTGCTGGTGATGTTAGTATGTGGGTCGGTCCTGCGTCTGCAACAACATTTACATGTACAGGTGGATGTACTTACACGCTAGAGCTTGTCGACGATTACGGTGACGGCTGGGGAGCGAATGGCGCCTATAGTGCATTCCACCAGTTGGCTGTTACTACGGGTTCAGTGACTACAAACTATACCATGAACAACACAACAGGTGCCCTTGGGTCGAGTGAGACCTTCACCTTAAACGTATGTGACGGGGATACGCTATACTTAGAGTTTATCGACAACGGTCAATGGAATGACGAGTGTGGATATAGCTTGAAAGATGCCAATGGGATCGTAATATCTAGTGTTGCGATTGGTTCAATGACTGCCGGTATTACATATCAAGGTTCTGCCAATTGTTCAGCACCATGTCCAGCACCTGTGCCCTTGTTCTCCTCCACAGATACTTACTTATCAGTTGATTTCGATGCTTCTGCATCGACAGGTACTGATCTGACGTACGATTGGGATTTCGGAGATGGAAACACCGGTACGGGAGACCTAACCACACACCTATATAGTGTGGGCGGTACGTACGTTGTTGATTTGACCATTACTGATTCTTGTGGTCAATCGGTGAGCCTAACGGATACCATATTGATCTGTGAGGAACTGATCCCAGCGGTAGTGTACTCACAAAGCCAATTCACGGTTAACTTTGATGCTTCAGTTATTTCAGGAGCGACTTCAGCTGATTGGGACTTTGGTGATGGAACAACCGGTACTGGATTAACACCATCACATTCGTACAGTGGGTCGGGTACCTTCGCTGTGGATGTAACCGTATATAACGACTGTGGTGATCAGGCCGATACAACATTGTATATCACCATTTGTGTACAACCTGTAGCGAATTGGACCGCCACAATCCTCAGTGCAGGTGGTGGTGGTATGCAGGTCCAATTTAACGGTACCTCAAGCACCGGAGCAAATGCCTTCCAATGGAACTTCGGAGATGGTAATACTAATACCACTTCGAACTACCCATTACATACCTATGCGACGCCATCGACGGCTTATGTGGTATCACTTACCGTGTACAATGCTTGTGGGGATTCCGATACTAAAACAGGTATTTTGGGTCAAAACCTTGGGGTAGAGGATATGGACCTAGGTCAGTGGACTATTTTCCCCAATCCGGTTCGTACCCAATTAACCTTGGAGCACACCTCTGGTGTGGAAGGAATGATCACTCTTGTGGATGGTTTGGGCCGCACGGTAGTTGAATTACCAGGCAACGGAGATTCCACCCAGCATATAGATGTTACTAATCTCAGTGCAGGCTCTTATGTACTCCGAATCGTTTCAGACGGCGGGTTCTACCAGCAGCGCATACAGATTGTGAAATAAGAAAAAGCCGCCCCGGGGGCGGCTTTTTCGTATCATGTAATCAAAGGCATTGATTTAGATTTTAGCGATTATTGAAGTTTTGAAAATCGGACCATGGAACCGGCAAGTAGTGTTAAAACAGCTATGCCGGTGAAGGCCTTGGCAGGTGCATTTAACTGTAGTGCAAGGTAGCCTATAAGTGCACCAAGTACGTAGCCCATATCACGCCAAAATCTATAGGTCGATAATGCTTTTGGACGCCAGTTAGGGTGGCTGTGATCGCTGATGCCGACCAAAAAGGTAGGGTAGACCATGGCCGTACCCAGTCCTAATAGTATATAGGGGAGCCAATTCGTCGATGTGTTTCCAATGAAAATTAAGGATAAGCCTTGGATGGACATCCCCCACCAGAGCAGGTTGCGAATCTTTCCGTTGTTGGATAGGGGGCCCGTAAATAATTGACCCAAGCCCCAAACAGCGGCGTGAATACCTGTGAGGGTACCCACGGTCGTTAAGGATTCACCGCAGGCCAACAGTAGCGAGGGTAAAACTGCCCATAGGACGCCATCATTGGCGTTGTTTACCACACCAGTCCATGTAATGGTACGCAGTACTGGATCGCTCCAGGTGGTCTTATAGAATATTCTTTCCGCATTATTATCCTGATGTATGGCCTCGGTTTTCGCTTCTAATACCGCCCATGCTTGGGTTTCTGGGAGAATAAAGACGGTAATGAGTGAGGCCAAAAGGACGATACCCATGGCTGTGTATAGGATAGGAGAGATTAGGCCACTGGTTTCTGCGTAGTATGCGGCAAATGCTGAAGAGAGTCCCACGGCTACATAGCCCGCGCTTTCGTTTAAGCCCATGGCCGAGCCGCGGTGTTTTAATCCCACGATATCAATTTTCATAATCACTGTGGTCGACCAAGTAAATCCTTGGCTCAGTCCCAGCGCTATGTTCGCGAGGATGATGAAAGCACTATCTCCGGAGTTTAATAAGATAAGGGGAGCTTGCAACGCCACGGCCCAGCCCAAAAGCAGGGTGCGCTTGCGGCCAATTTCTGAAATAAGGTTACCAGTGAAGAGGTTGGCAATGGCCTTGCTCAGGCCAAACATTCCTACCATGAGCAGAGCGGCTTCAGTTTCGGATACGGCCCAAGATTTGGTCAGCTCAGGCAGAAGGCTGCGCTCAAAACCGACCATGGCGCCCACAAAGGCACTCATCAGGACCAATACACCGAACAGACCAGCGTTTTCCCTCAGTCCCAGCGCTATAGGGCGGGTTTTAGTCATTCAAACGTTTGATGCGAATGCCTGCCCAAGCATATACTAGGGTCATCAGCGGACTGATGAGATTGAAGAAGGCATACATGAAGTATTCGCCCGTGGCCACGCCTAAGACAGAGCTTTGGTAGGCACCACAGGTATTCCAAGGGACCAAGACTGAGGTGACGGTTCCGCTGTCCTCGAGTGTGCGGCTCAAGTTTTCTGAGGCCAAACCTCGCTCGCGGTAGACATCTTTGAACATGCGTCCGGGAACGACAATGGCGAGGTATTGATCGGAGGCGGTTACGTTGAGCACGCCACAAGCGACCAATGTACTGGTAATGAGCGAGGCTGTGCCGCGTGCTAAAGAAATGACCGCGCTTGTTATAGTCGATAAGAAGCCGGCTGCTTCCATAGCACCGCCAAAGGCCATTGCGCTCAGAACGAGCCATACGGTGCCGAGCATGCCGCTCATTCCCGAGGTACTTAGCAGGTCAGATAAAATAGGGTGATCGCTCGAGATGGTAATAGAGCCAAACACGCTCCGCATGGCGACCTCATACATAGTGAATGGGCTACTACCTAAACTTTGTAATAACGAGCCTTGGAATAGGAGTGCCATGACGAGCCCGCCGAAAATTCCGATGGAAATGGCTACAAGCGCATCGGTTTTACTTGCGATGAGTACGATTACACCGACGGGAACCACGAACAGCCAAGGAGTGATGGTGAACGATCCCTTCAATAATAATTGTACTGTTGCAATTTCAGCAGCGTCCATGGCGGCATCTCCTGGGCTCCAGCCCAAAATGGCAAAAAGAATTAAGGAGACGATCAAAGATGGAATGGTGGTGTAGAGCATGTAGCGGATGTGGGTGAACAAATCCGTACCTGCCATAGCGGGCGCGAGGTTGGTAGTATCGCTGAGAGGGCTGAGTTTATCCCCGAAATAGGCGCCAGAAATGACGGCACCTGCTATGATAGCGGGGTTGAGGCCGATGGTTTGCCCTATGCCCATAAGGGCAATACCTACGGTGGCTGTGGTGGACCAAGAGGAGCCTGTGCTGAGGCTAACTAGGGCAGAGATGATGACGGCAGTGGGCAAAAATAATTGGACATTGATCAAATCAAGGCCATAATATATCATTGCAGGTACAATACCTCCGATGAGCCAGGTGCCGGCGAGGCCTCCGATGAGAATCAGTATGAAGATGGCTTGGGTAGTGTCGCGCACATTGTTTTTGATTTTTTCAAAAACGGCCTCCATCTTGGTGCCATTGGCAATGCCGATAGCAGCTGCAACGAAGGCGCTGAGCATAAGGATGACTTGGTTGGACCCGCTCAGGGCATCATCGCCGAAGACGTAGCCTACGTTGAACCAGAGCAGTAACATTAGCACGACTAATGGGGTCAGTGCTAGAAGTAATTGGGCGGTTTTGTTCGTTTTATCCATAGCCCCACAAGTTACATAATAGGAATATAGGCTTAACTCATCGCTGTGATGATGTCTTGCTTGGTGATGATGTGCAAACCTTCGCCAAACTTGACCAATACTGCGCGGTGACCGCCTTTGACCATCTTGGCGATATCCTCAATGCTCGTAGTGAGTTCAACCACCGGGTACGCGGGCCCCATAATATCCCCGACAAGCGTCGCATTAGATGGATTGTCTACCATAGAACTTAACAAGGTTTGATCGTCTATGGAACCTACCATTTGGCCGTTCTGCATGACAGGGATTTGAGTAATGTCGTGTGTCTTCATCAAGCTCGCCGCATTGCTTATAGGCGCGGTGGTACTTACGGTGACCAGCGGTAAATGACTGTGCCCGTCGATAAGGTCTTTGGCAACTTTATTGGCGGGTGCTAAGAATCCGCGGTCGCGCATCCAGTCGTCGTTGTATACCTTGCCTACATAACGTGAGCCATGATCGTGGAAGAGTACCACCACTGCATCCTCAGGGGTCAGCTGGTCTTTGAGTTGACGGAGTCCTTGGAACGCGGATCCACAACTGTAGCCCAAGAATAGCCCTTCTTTTTTGGCCAATTCCCGAGTGGCCAACGCGCCGTCTTTATCCGTAACCTTCTCGAAGTAATCAATGACAGAAAAATCGACATTCTTAGGCAAGATATCTTCCCCAATTCCCTCAGTGATGTAGCTATAAATCTCTTTCTCATCGAACTCTCCAGTTTCATGGTATTTTTTGAACACCGATCCGTACGTGTCGATTCCCCATACTTTAATATTTGGGTTCTGTTCCTTCAAATATTTCCCTACGCCAGAAATGGTACCTCCGGTGCCAACACCAACGATAAAGTGGGTCACCTTGCCTTCGGTTTGTTCCCAAATCTCAGGTCCCGTGCTTTCATAATGGGCCTCGCGGTTGCTGAGGTTGTCGTATTGGTATGGGTAAAATGAGTTTGGAATCTCTTTGTTTAATCTAGAGGCGACGCTGTAGTAGCTGTCCGGATGTTCGGGAGCAACATTGGTAGGACAAACATACACTTCAGCACCCATGGCGCGAAGGATGTCCATTTTCTCTTTACTCTGCTTATCACTCAGAGTACAAATGAGTTTATATCCCTTGACAATAGCTGCTAGAGCAAGCCCCATACCCGTATTCCCTGAGGTACACTCGATAATGGTCCCGCCAGGCTTCAAATCTCCGCGTGCTTCCGCATCTTCAATCATCTTCAAGGCCATGCGGTCCTTCACGCTATGTCCAGGGTTGAAGTATTCCACCTTTGCATAGACGGGGCAAGGGAAATCTTGGGCGATTTTATTGAGTTTGATCATGGGCGTATCGCCGATGGTCTCGAGAATGCTGTCGTAAATAGGGCGCATGTGCTGCTTCAGTTTGTTTTGGTGCCCTAAAGATAGGAGAGTTCTTACTATGAAAAGCGGATGCTCTGAATAGGTTGTAAACGAGCAATCCAACGCACAGGGATGAGCAGGATGAAGTAGGCGACGAGGATGAAGGCTAGGTTTGCACCGATAATCCAAGCCCAATCGAAATGGATGGGGGCGGAAGCGATGTAATAGGTACTTGGGTCCAATTGGATCCATTTAAACCATTGCTGCAATGCGCTCAGTCCTAGACCTACGGCATTACCAATGAGTAATCCTTTAACCAAAATATTGAGACTCAACCATTGAAACACCTGCAAAACCATGCGATTCGGTGCGCCCATGGCTTTGAGCATACCAATCATTCGTGTTCGGTCGATGATGAGCACCAATAGGGCAGTGATAAGGTTGGAAAGGGCTATAATGAGTACAATGGCCAATACCAAGACTATATTGGTGTCAAACAATGCTAACCACCCGAAGATGGCCGGATGGCGAGATTCCAAGGCACTTACTTGGAGGTCGTAGGGGACCAGGGCGTTCCAATAGGCACTGAGTGTACTGCGCTGTTCCGGGGTGTTGAGGTGGACTATATAGGCGCTGACACTGTCGTTATTCCATCCGTTTAATCGGCGAACATCCACATCTGACATCAGCACATTTTGACGGTCAAATTCATCCAAGCCAGAGGTATAGGTTCCGTAGATTTTAGTGTTTATCAATCTAGGTAGGCCGCGTTGCCCCTTAAGTACCGTTAAGACAGCGGTATCGCCTATCTCTAGTCGCAAGCTCGCCGCCAATTTGCTCGAGATCCAGCATCCATATCGACCGTCAATGGGACCTCCGTTGGTGCTGAAAAATTCTCGAAAGTACTCGAAGTTACCAGTTGTAAATCCTTGAATTTGAACACCTTCGAACATATCTTTTTTTGGATTTACTAAAAGGGAGGCCTTTTGGACGACAGGAAAGATTTGGTCCACATAGGGGACTTGCGATAGCTCGGTAAATAAGCTATCCTCCAATGCGATAGGGCGCCATTCTTCAGTTCTGT
>DMCR01000071.1 GCA_003445735.1 Cryomorphaceae bacterium | reverse complement strand
CGTCAACATCTCCCCCATGGGCATCGTGCTCGACATGCGTCGCAGCCTGATCATGGAGGACAGCAAATCGCCCGAGTCCATCACCACCATGTTCAACAACATCGAAAACAACGGCGCGCCGTGGGCTTTCCCCGCCGCGAGCCGTGGCGATTGGACGAACGAATCCTGAACCATGAGCACCTTTCAAGTCCCGACGTTGGCGGAAATGACCGCCCAAGGCCAAACCCCGGAAGTGTTGTTTTGGGTGGGCTGTGCCGGAAGCTTTGACGACCGCGCGAAGAAAATCACCAAAGCCTTTGCCAAAATCCTACAACATGTAGGCGTTTCATTTGCCGTTTTGGGAACCGAAGAAGGATGTACGGGAGATCCGGCCAAGCGCGCCGGAAATGAGTTCCTTTTCCAAATGCAGGCGATGATGAACATTCAAGTTCTCAACGGCTACCAAGTCAAACACATCGTCACTACGTGTCCACACTGTTTCAACACACTGAAAAACGAATATCCTGAGCTCGGTGGCAATTATAAGGTAGAACACCATAGCCAGTTCCTCAATGAACTCCTAAAAGCAGGAAGATTAAAAATAGAGGGTGGCCAATTCCGCGGTAAGAAAATCACCTTCCACGATCCGTGTTACCTAGGACGTGCCAACGGTGAGTATGAGGCGCCGCGTGAGCTGTTGGAAAAATTAGATGTTGAACTTCGCGAAATGCGTCGCTGCAAGCAGAATGGACTCTGTTGTGGGGCAGGCGGTGCACAGATGTTCAAGGAAGCGGAAAAAGGAACAGCAGAAATCAACCACATTCGCGCCGATGAAGCCTTGGAAACCCAGGCGGAGATTGTCGTAGCGGGTTGTCCTTTCTGTAATACCATGCTGACAGATGGAGTGAAAAACCGCGAGAAGGAAGCCGAAGTTCAGGTGTTGGATTTGGCAGAAATGATCGCTTTAGCAGAAGAACTCTAGGATGGGAATGTACGGCATGAATCCTTCGTCAAGGATGTGGTTTTACGGCTTGACGCAACCATTGAGCGAGGCGCAGAGTGAGGAATTGGTCCAATTAATGGATGAGTTCGTAAGCCAATGGAAAGCCCATGGAGCACAACTTGCCGCAGCCTATCAATGGATCAACCATCAATTCCTATTCATCGCTGTGGACGAAGGCCAGCAACAAGCCACCGGATGTAGTATCGATAAAAGTGTTCACCTGCTTCAAGAATTTGGAGCCAAGCATAGTGTAGACTTTTTCAATCGCATGCTCGTCCATGCCCAAACCGGCGAAGGATTTAGCTCCTACTCCACGGCAACACTGAAAGCAGCTATTGCCGAGGGTCTCGTCGATGAAAATACCCCTGTGATGCACACTACCGCAGCCACACTCGGCGAGATTGGTTCGGGATTGATACCGCTCAAGGAAAGCTGGGCAGCCAGATTTTTATATCATTAAAAAAGCGACCCAAGGGTCGTGTTTTTTGTACACTTAACTCTAGAAAACTGCGCTAGCAATCTCATTAATATTAGAGCTCTTGCCCATGCTATAGTAGTGCAGGACTGGAGCTCCAGCCGCCTTCAACTCCTTGCTTTGCTGAATACACCACTCTATGCCCAACTGCTTTACTTGCGCATTATCCTTGCACTTGATGGCTTGAATGGCCAATTCGTCCGGAATGTCCACGTGGAAAATCTGTGGTAAAATACTCAACTGACGCTTGGTCGTCAATGGCTTCAAACCAGGAATAATAGGCACATTAATACCCGCTTCACGACATTTATCGACGAACGCGAAATACTTCGAGTTGTCGAAGAAAAGTTGAGTGATGATATAATCGGCCCCAGCTTCTACCTTAGCCTTCAAATACTCAATATCAATGTTCAATGAAGGCGCCTCGAAATGCTTCTCCGGATACCCAGCCACCCCAATACAAAAATTAGTTGCAGTAGTATTCTGTAAATCCTCGTCTAAATAATTTCCTTGATTCAATTGCTTAATCTGCTTGACCAAATCAATGGCAAACGCATTACCCTCGGGGTGCGGCGTAAAATAGCTCTCGTGCTTGGCCTGATCTCCACGCAGTGCCACCACATTTTCAATGCCCAAGAAGTTCAGATCAATGAGCAAGTTCTCAGTATCCTCCTTCGAGAATCCCCCACACAACACGTGCGGTACCGTCTCCGTATCATAGCGGTGCATGATCGCAGCACAAATCCCCACCGTTCCAGGTCTTTTTCGCACCACCTTCTCCTGAAGTAACCCATTGTCTAATCGCTTGTACACAGTCTCCTCTCGATGGTAAGTCACATCAATGAACGGTGGCTTGAACTCCATCAACGGATCTATGTTAGTGAAAATCTCTTGGGCGCGCTGTCCCTTCAAAGGCGGTAGAATTTCAAAGGTAAATTCACAACCCTTGGTATTCGCTAGTATATCTGTAATCTTCATATCAATAATTTAAATTCGGAGCTAACCACTTTTCAGCAAGCTCTAAGCTAATCCCGCGCATGGCTGCATAAGCCTCTACTTGATCTTTGGCTAATTTTCCTACGGCGAAATATTTACTTTCAGGATGAGCGAAGTAATACCCGCTCACACTAGCCGCGGGATACATAGCAAGACTTTCGGTCAACGACATCCCTATCTCCTCCGCGTTCAACAAACCAAAAATCGTCTCTTTATCCTGGTGATCCGGACACGCTGGGTATCCCGGGGCGGGACGAATCCCCCTGTATTTCTCTGCCGTGAGATCGTCATTAGCCAATTGCTCGTCCGGTGCATATCCCCAGAACTCGCGGCGCATACGAAGGTGCAAATATTCAGCTAATGCCTCAGCCAATCGGTCCGCTAATGCCTTTAACATCAGCGCATTGTAATCATCCATAGCCTCCTCAAAACGCTTCAGAGGACCTTCGATATCCAGGCCGGCCGTCACTGCGAAACATCCCACATAATCTTGTAGGATTGTTTCTGGTGCCACAAAATCTGCCAGACTTTGGAATTTAGACTTCTCACCTGTCTGACGCAGTGCATAGAAACTGCCTAAATCACCATTTTCACCAAGCTTAATCTCTTCACCAGAACTGTTGGCTGGGAAAATACCGTAGGCTGCCTTAAGCGTTAGCCATCTGCCCTTCTTGATATCTCTGAGCATGGCTTGGGCATCTTTGAAGAGCTTTTGGGCCTCTTCACCCACCAAATTATCCTCAAGAATCCTAGGGTACTTTCCAAATAGCTGCCAAGTCTGGAAGAACGGCGTCCAGTCGATGTATGGAATAACATCACCCACAGCTATGTGATGCATCTGCCTGCTGCCAATGAATTTTGGCGTAACTACAGTGGTTTTATCAAAAACCAATTTTGGCTTGTTCTGCTGCGCAAATTCAAAAGGAACCAAAGCTTTGCGCTCACGTTGCTTTGCATACCCTTCTCTCACTTTTTCGAGCGAGGCTTTCTCTTGCAATACATACGTAGGCCCTTCGCTCGAAAGTAGCTTAGAACTCACACCTACTGCACGGCTGGCATCACTTACGTGCATTACCGCTCCGCTGTATTCTGGATCAATCTTTACTGCCGTGTGGGCTCTTGAAGTGGTCGCACCACCAATGAGCAATGGAATGTGCATGTTCATACGCTCCATCTCTTTGGCGATATGGATCATTTCGTCCAAAGAGGGCGTGATTAGTCCACTTAGGCCCAAGACGTCTACCTGATGCTCCTGGGCAGCCTGTAGAATCTTCTCAGGCGGCACCATGACACCGAGGTCGATGA
>DMCR01000117.1 GCA_003445735.1 Cryomorphaceae bacterium | reverse complement strand
TAGTCTTAAGTCGGGATACCAATATCCCGTTGGCCAATGAAAATATTGAAGTATTTACTGAAGGCTCAGTAGATCTTTTAAAAGAACTAAAAGAGCAAGGAAAACGCATATGGATTGTTGGAGGAGGTGCCACCAATGCTAGATTTCACGAAGCAGATCTCATAGATGAGCTGATCCTTACCTATATCCCGACTATGCTGGGGAATGGCATTCCACTATTCCGAAAAAATGATGGAAAATCAGATTGGAAAACCGAAGGCGTTCGATCTTATCCAAATGGGCTAGTTCAGCTCCATTTAGTGAGAAGCTGATCCAACTTTTTCATTAGTGCTTCAGGAGTATCTGAATTATCTAAGACCTGGTGCGCTAAGTTTAGTCTTTGCGCATCCGAGATTTGATTCCTCATCCGAGCCTCTACGTCTTCCCTAGTCCAATCTGAGTTGCGGTCTAGAACTCGGGAAATTCGTAATTCCTCTTCGGCATGAACTACCACTATCGTTTGACAACTTTGGTCGTCAATCTCTAGGGCGAGTGGACTTTCTTTAAAGATTAGATCGCTCTTTTGAACTTTACTCCACTGAATAAAATCTTCATTCACTACTGGATGTACTATAGCTTCAAGCGATTGTTTAAGACCTGGGCTATTGAAGATGCGCTTCGCTAATTCAGGACGGTTCAATTGTTTATTACCGGTGTATATGTTCGAGCCAAATAAGGCTATCAGTTGTTTGCGAATTTGATGATCCCCCTCCATGAGTGCCTTGGCTCGTGTGTCGCTGTAGTAGACCGGATAACCACGTTGTTCTAAGTAGCTACATACCGTACTCTTTCCTGAGCCCATACCGCCAGTAATGCATATTACTTTACTCATGGCAGCACATATTTTGGTTCATAATTCAATACCTCGACGCCTGGTGATAGGGAACGAATATCTACTCTAAGTCTTTGATCTTCCATTCTCCACTCTACATCTACCAACTTCTCAGTGGCATTAACCAAAGTACTCATAGGGCCACTTAACCATAGGTCAATAGGATAATTTTGATTTTGATAACGAAGGTTGACCGTTTGTTTAACTTCCGTCCAAGCGTCTTCATTTGCTGAGATAATTATCCAATTCACCTGAGAGGTTATATACCGAGGAAGCTTATCTAAGGATAGTTCTTTCTGATTTGAACCAGACCAAACATAGGAAGGTGCTGTAATGGTCGGGCGGAAATCCATCAACAAGGACTTCGGACCAACACAAACTATACTATCTGGCTCTAATGTTGGTCGTTGTATCCAGCGATGATTTTCAGGAAGGGATATGTTTTCTGGAGATAGTATTGTAACGGGCAAAATTTTATTTATCAACGCACTCGATGGAAATAGTAACGAATCACCGGACCAATTAAATCTATACTCTCGACCGTATTCTTCTTGTAGGATGTTTTGGACATCTATATTAAGCAGATATGCGCTCATCTCGGAGGTTCTTAAAAAATCGTCGGCCTTGAAGAAAATCTGTCTATCATTAAACCTATTCATAAACACAGCATTCAATCCACTTGCTTCAACTATAACATTCAATTCTTGAGTGCTATCCTCAAGCCATAAACCGTCTACGGTGCCTCCTAAAGCAATTACTTCAAGATTGATTTGACGAGTCACCTCAGTATTGGATATGCGCATGGCCAACCATACAGCAAAGGCAAAGCCTACGAAAAGCAATGCTTCTAATCCTTTATTTGAGGTGATCTTGGACATAAAAAAACCGGCGTGTGCCGGTTTCTAAGTTACAATGTTACTTGTTGTATTGGGCACTGAGCTCTTTACTCACCGCATTTTTTTCGATTCTGAGTCGGGTATTTTCACTCTCAATGATCAAATGCGTTTCTCCCACTTCCAAAATTTTAGCGTGAATGCCAGAAGTTGTAACGATACGAGCACCTTTCTTCACCTCTTGGCGAAACTTGTTTTCCTCCTTCTGCTTCTTCATCTGAGGACGGAAGAAAAATAAATACATCACCACAAGGATGAGTACGAAAGGTAGCAGGCTCATTGCCCCACCTGGTGAGGTTTGCTGTAAAAATAAAGTTGTCATTATTGTTCGTTTGAAATTACGGTTGACGTGATGTTCAACACTTTAGTTTGAGGAACGGCGTTTGTGGTCAACGTTACACGCTTGTCTTGACGACCAGCACGACCCTTTGAATTAAAACTTACTTTGATTTGGCTCTTCTGACCAGGTGCTATAGGTTGACGTGGCCAATCTGGCACGGTACAACCACAAGATCCTTGAGCGTTAGAGATAATTAATGGACCTTCTCCTTCATTGGTAAAAGTGAAGGTATGTTCTACCACTTCACCTTCCCTTACTTCACCGAAATCATGGAACTCTTCCACAAACGAAATGGTTGGTAATGCGTCCATCATGGCTTCTGTGCCAGAGGCTACATCATCAGACGATTTAATTCGATCCGTTGCACTGCGGCAAGATGTTAGTGTGATTGCGACTAAAGAGGCAATAAAAAATGTGCGTTTCATATTTATGGTTGCGATTATTGAATCATTCCGCGGCCCACCTTGTTGATGAGGCCATCTTCCTGCAAATTAGTGACGATTTTGTCAAGTATCCCATTGATAAAGGAAGAACTTTTTGGAGTACTATATTCCTTACTCAAATCTAGGTATTCGTTCAGCGACACTTTTACTGGAATCTCTTGAAAACCACGCCATTCTGCAATGCACAACTTCATCAACAGGATGTCCATCTTTGCAATACGGTCGCTTTCCCAGTTTCTGCTCTTGCTTTCAATTCGGGTTTGGCTATCTACGTTGAACTCAAAGAATTTACGCGCCAATAGTGCCCCGAAGGCTGCATCTGATTCATCCTTGTACAGGGACGGAATGATCAGCTGTTCAACATCCTCTTTCCAGCTGGCAATGACTTTACCAGACATCATTTGAGCGGCATCTAAGTCATCACCCCAAGCCGCATGTTCATCTTCATAGATGTCGTGAAGAAACTCATTTTCTGCGATATAGAGTTGATATACCAGACGTAAGAAACGCTTATGTTGGGTAAAATCGGAAGTGCTTTGAACAAAGTTTTCGTATGCCTCACTCGCAAATAGCGTATCCCATTGCTTGCGGAAATGTTGATCGTAATCCGACCAACTAGCATGCGATCCTTCCACCAAGGTATTCAGAGCGGCGCTTTCTTTACACAAGGTCCAAAACTTGAGCTGGGTGAACTTTGCAATGCGCTTCATCAACTCTTGATCCGGCTGCTGACGCTCCGAAACTCTCTGATACTGACGCTTTGCTTCTTCGTGCAATCTTAAAAATGCACTGATGTCCCAAGCGAACAGGCGATGAACCTCATTGAGACTCTTGTTGAGATTCTTCAACAACATAGCTGCATCCATGCTCTCGTCTGTACTTTGGGCAAAAAGGTGGTGCAACACCTTGATACGAATGTGGCGTCTAGTAATCATTAGAATATATAAATGCAGGTATGCGGGTTCAGAATGAACGACTTCATCAAAGAGGTGTTATTTTTGTGGCTCCGCATGTAAAGGACTGTTTTTACTGCGGCAAATATACATCCTCACGTAGGCAACTCGCACCATGCAGGCATTAAAAAAACTCAATCCCTATTTCGGCAAACACAAATGGTTATTGATCGCGGGTGCGTTTTTTGTGATCATATCGGTCATTTTCAAGCTCTTCCCTGCCCTTTTCATTAGGAACAGTTTTGATGCCATTGCCGAGATTATTGAGAATTATCGCAACGGAGTGGCTCAAGACGGTAATGTGAGCGGAGAATTGGTCCGCTACGGCCTGTACATCATCGGAGCCGCCGTTTTACAAGGGATTTTTATGTACTTCATGCGCCAAACCATCGTGGTGATGTCGCGCCATATTGAGTTTGATCTGAAAAACACAGTCTTTGAGCATTACCAGAGATTGACTCAAAAATTCTACAAGAACAACAGCACTGGGGATTTGATGAACAGAATTTCCGAAGATGTGAGCAAGGTTCGCATGTATGTCGGTCCCGCCATCATGTACGCGCTGAACACTGGATTCACCATCATTTTGGTCATCAGCATCATGATTTCCGTAAGTCCTAAGCTGACGTTATTGACCTTAGTTCCCCTGCCCTTCTTGGCCTTTTTGGTATATCGTGTGGCCAATTTAATCCATACCCGTTCACGCAACGTACAAGAGCAATTGAGCGAACTCAGCACCTTTGCCCAAGAATCATTCTCTGGAGCGCGGGTCATTAAAGCCTACCATAAAAGCCCTTGGTTCAGTGCGAATTTCAAAGCTCAAGCCATAGAATACCGCAGTGTGAATGAGCGCTTATTCCGCGTAAACGCTACGTTTCAGCCCTTAATGATCCTGATGGTGGGCATCAGTACTCTGATCACCATCTACGTTGGGGGTAGATTGTACTTTGCCGGTCAAGTAAGTGCCGGTAATATCACAGAGTTCATTTATTACGTGAACTTGTTGACTTGGCCCATCGCTTCCATAGGTTGGGTGACTTCCCTAGTTCAAAGCGCCGATGCCTCCATGCAACGTTTGGATGAGTTCCTCAAAGAACAACCCGAATTCTCCAATGGTACGCACAAGCCTTCCTCGTTTGAAGGCCGTATTGAGTTCAAAAATGTTTCTTTCACCTACCCCAACAGTGGTATTACAGCGCTAAAAGATGTTTCATTTACCATTGAACCGGGCAGTACCCTTGGAGTATTAGGCAAGACTGGGGCGGGCAAAAGTACCATAGCAGCACTCATGGTGCGCCAATACGATCCCACAGAGGGTGCCATTTTAGTGGACGGTGTGGATATAAGAAATTGGGACCTACCTACCCTAAAATCATATTTAGGATGGGTACCTCAGGAAGCCTTTCTATTTAGCGATACTATTGCCAATAACATTGCCTTCGGAATGGATGCCAGAGAAATTGATGCAGTCAAAAGTGCAGCAAAGGCAGCCGGTGTGCATGATAACATCATGGGCTTTGATAAGCAATACCAAACTAAGGTCGGCGAACGCGGTATTACCCTAAGCGGCGGACAAAAGCAGCGTGTAAGCATTGCACGTGCCCTGATGAAATCTCCCAAGGTCATTGTCCTTGATGATTGTTTGAGTGCTGTTGATACCGAAACTGAAGAGCACATATTATCTAACCTCAAAGAGGCTACAGAAAACCTAAGCGGTATAATCATTGCCCACCGCGTGAGTAGTGTGAAGCATTGCCAACAGATCATTTGTTTGGATCAAGGGACCATAGTAGAGAGAGGGACTCCCGCGGAACTCGAGGCTGGAGAGGGTCATTATTCGGATCTGATTAAGATGCAGCTTGAGGGGCAGTTCGAAGTTTCCTAACGACAGTGTTCATTACTTTTTTAGCATTTCGATAAGCAATGGTTTACTTTTGAGTTTACCATTTCTGAAAGCATATCCGTATGTCACAAATAATCGCAATTGCCAATCAAAAAGGCGGCGTTGGAAAAACCACCACCGCGGTAAACTTGAGTGCAGCCTTAGGTGCGCTTGAAAAACGAGTTTTACTAGTGGATGCCGATCCACAGGCAAATGCTACTAGTGGATTGGGTATACAGCCTGATAAGGCACTGCAAGGCACCTATGAGTTGATTGAAGGTGCGAAGCTTGCAGCAGAATTGGTCCTAGCCACCGATGCGCCAAATGTGAGCATTATTCCCGCGCACTTGGATTTAGTGGCCGTAGAACTCGAAATCATTGACCAACCGAAACGCGAGTATTTCCTACAGAAAGCATTGGAATCTGTGGCTAGTGATTTTGATTATATAATTATCGACTGTGCTCCTTCCCTCGGGCTCATTACCCTAAATGCATTGACCGCGGCAAACTCCATTTTGGTGCCTATTCAGTGTGAGTATTATGCCTTAGAGGGATTAGGCAAGCTGTTGAACACCATTAAAAAGGTGCAAGAACTGCACAATGAAGACCTCAGTATTGAAGGGCTTTTGCTAACCATGTTCGACAGCAGATTGCGCTTGTCAAATCAAGTTTCTGATGAAGTGCGTAACCACTTCGAAGGATTGGTCTTTGAAACGGTCATTCATCGCAACGTAAAACTGAGCGAAGCACCTAGTTATGGTGAGAACATCTTGAAGTATGATGCCGGTAGTAAGGGCGCTGAGAATTACCTTACTTTAGCACAAGAGAT
The DNA here is from genome assembly GCA_003445735.1 of Cryomorphaceae bacterium. Taxonomy (GTDB): domain Bacteria; phylum Bacteroidota; class Bacteroidia; order Flavobacteriales; family Schleiferiaceae; genus UBA10364. The sequence goes on along the minus strand of DMCR01000117.1, from coordinate 5,059 downwards.
ACTGGCAAAAAGCGCATAAGCATGGCAAAACGAGCAATGGGAAAAGGCCTATCGGCCATTTTGGGAGAGGAAATCGCGAAAGTGAATAAGGTCACCGATGCGGGTGCTGAAAAGCTCGTGGGTCAGGTGGCGATGATTTCATTGGATGCCATTACGACCAACCCTTTCCAACCTCGATCAAACTTTGATAATGATGCCTTAGTAGAATTGGCCCAGAGCATCAGTGAACTCGGTATCATCCAGCCCATTACCGTTCGTAAGAATGGCATGAAGTTCGAATTAATTTCGGGGGAACGTCGATTCCGTGCGTCGCAAATCGCTGGTTTAGAAGAGATTCCCGCCTATGTGCGTCTTGCGGACGATCGCAACATGCTGGAGCTGGCCATTGTAGAAAATCTTCAACGTGAGGACTTAGACCCTATCGAGATGGCCTATTCCTGCAAACGAATGATGGATGAACTAGGCTTAACTCAAGAAGAGGTGGCGAAGCGATTGGGAAAAGGACGCTCTACAGTGACCAATTTTTTGCGCTTGCTCAAGCTTCCAGCCATCATACAGGCTGAATTGCGCGACATCAACCGCAACGAAAGTCTCGATGAGAATAGCGACGGCATCACTTCAGTAGTGTTCAGCATGGGACATGCGAGAGCCTTGTTGAACTTGCCGTCTGAAGAAACACAGATCGACCTCTACAAGAAGATCCTCAAAGGAGGATTGAGTGTGCGTCAAACGGAGGCACTTGCTGCTTCCATTAAGAAGCCTAAAGAGAAAGCGCCTGAAGCACCAGTGCAGCCGGGCATGAAGGAATTAGTAAAGGAATTGGGTCAATACTTCCAAGCCAAGGTGAACATTCAAGTGAAACCTAGCGGTAAGGGACGTATTCAAATAGACTTTGATTCTGACGACGATCTACAGCGCATCATCTCGAAATTCAACTCATGAGATGTGTATTGAGTGTAATGGTGGTGTTGGCGTGCCTTTCTGTGAAGGCCCAACACAGTGATTCCACTCATACCACCGATGAATTACACAATATCAAACTGGCCACCACCCTTTCGCTCATTCCAGGTGGAGGACAGATTTACAATGGGAAGTATTGGAAAGCCCCAGTATTCTGGGCAGGTATAGGCGGTACCGCCTATTATTACGGCCAACTCAATGCACAATTCAAATCCTACGAAAGTGTCTTACAGTTTATCATTGATCACCCGAGCTACACCACAAGAGCAGAGTTAGAAAGTGCCGCTCCTGAAATTTTTATTACCGGCGTACCCTCCCCATTTTATCAAACATCCGTGAACGGTGTGGCTCAAGAAGCGATGGGTTATATGGAGCAATTACGCACCCAAAGAGAATATACCTTATTCGGGATTTTAGGCATCTATTTATTGGGAATTTTAGATGCGAATATTGATGCTCACCTCCACGATTTTGATGTGAGTGATGATTTAAGCATTAGTCCTCAATTCACTCAAAAACAGTATTTTGCAGGTAACGAGAGCACCATACAAGCTCCTGGCCTGTCTTTAACCCTTTCACTGCCATGAACATTGCCATCATAGGATATGGACGCATGGGTAAAACCATCGAACGAATTGCCGAATCTCGGGGCCATCATATCGTGCACATTCACGACGGCGGTACCATGAATCTGGATGCCTTGAAAGCGGCCGATGTGGCCATTGAGTTTACCCAGCCAAAAGCGGCAGCTGAGAATATTGCTGCCCTCTTGACTCATGGAATTCCTGTGGTCAGTGGAACGACCGGTTGGTTGGAGCACAAAGGATCTGTGGATGCCTTAGCAGAGCAACATGAGGTAGGATTCTTATATGCGTCCAATTTTTCTCTCGGCGTGAACTTGTTTTTTGTGATGAACGAGAAACTAGCCACCATGATGCACGCCTACCCTGAATTCAAACCAGGCATTCATGAAATCCATCATACAGGTAAAAAAGATGCACCCTCCGGCACGGCCATTACCGCCGCGGAAGGTGTACTGCAAGCCTACAAAGAACTGAAAGGTTGGACCATGGATGAGGATGATCAGGCTTTGCGTATTACTGCAGATCGGATCGACTCTTGCTTTGGAACACATGAGGTGCATTACACAAGCGATATAGACACCATCACCTTTACCCATGAGGCAAAGAGCCGTGACGGCTTTGCGTTAGGGGCGGTTATGGCGGCTGACTGGCTGCCCGGGAAGTCTGGCAGCTTTGGCATACGCGACGTTTTGAACATCTAATCTTTTCACAATACCCTAACATCCTTTTCCTCCTAAAAGAAATAGATTCGTCCTATGGAATTTATCATATTCACCTTAGTACAAGCAATGTGGTTTGGAGCCATCTCTTGGAAGTTCTATGTTGCCGCCGACCGCAAAGCTTGGGAGGCATTTATACCTGTGTATAATACCTATGTGTTAGTGAAAATTGCCGAACGACCTGTGTATTGGGTATTGCTTTACTGTATTCCGGTCGTGGGCGTGGTTATGGGTATTATCATGGTCTATGAACTGCTGCACGTATTTAAATTCCGTAAGACTTGGCAAACGGCGGCGGTTATGGCCACCTTTGGGTTGTATCTGGGCTATTTGAATTACAAGGAAAGCCTGAAATACTGGGGTCGCGATGATGCCTACATCAAGAAGAACCTGGGCGAAGGGGTTAACAGTATTTTCTTCGCGGTAGTGGTGGCAACAGTTATTCGCTCCACCACTTTTGAGGCTTATACCATTCCTACAAGCTCGATGGAGAAGAGTTTGATGGTGGGAGATTTCTTGTTTGTATCGAAGATGCATTACGGGGTTCGCGTGCCTATGACCCCCATTAGTTTACCGTTGGTTCACAATAAGGTACCATTTGCGGGGGCTCCCTCCTATTTGAATTGGCCACAAATCCCTTACCTCAGACTTCCTGCTATCACCCCTATCGAATCAGGTAATCCTGTAGTGTTCAACTATCCTATGGACAATATGCCCGTGGATAAAAAGGAAAACTACGTGAAGCGCTGTATCGGAACGCCAGGCGATAGCTTGGAGATTGTGGATCGTACTGTGCTGGTTAACGGCAATGCCTTCAGATTTCCAGACCGCAGTTATCCACAATACCTGTATTACGTCAAGACGGACGGACGTGGATTCTCGAAAAGTTGGTTGAAAAAACGACTGGACATCAACTACCTCACGAATGAGGAAATGCGTCAATATCCTACCGATCAGGATGTGTATCAACGCACTCAGGACGAATACATTATGTTCCTACAGTCGAGACATATTGAAGCTATTTCTGCGTTGGAAAATGTAAAAGAGGTATGGCCTATTGTCGCGCAGCGCCCAGGAACACCTATTGATTCAAAACTTCCACAAGGCTTGATCGATATACAGTCGGGACAAGCGGAAGAAATACTTTTCCCTAATCCAGATACGGGACACGGAGAGCGTCCGTACAACGATACTTGGGACAATTTTGGACCTATTTATGTACCAAAGGCTGGAGTTAGCGTGGAGCTCAACCCGAAGAACTTGAACACCTACAGACGCATTATTGGTGAGTATGAAGGTCACGATTTGAAAATCAAGAAGGACGGTGAAGTGCTTATTGACGGCGTAGCGGCATCCACTTATACCTTCGAAAAGGACTACTACTGGATGATGGGTGATAACCGTCATAACTCTCTAGATAGCCGCAAATGGGGCTATGTACCTGGGGATCATATTGTCGGAAAGCCTGTATTTATTTGGATGTCTTGGGATAAGCACGGTGAGGGTCTGAAGAAGATTCGTAGTGAGCGTGTATTTACTACCGTGAATGGAGAAGGCGAACGCACCAGTTACTTCTGGTACTTTATTGCTGCGATTGCTCTGTACCAAGTAGTCCAATTCTTGCGTCGTCATAAAAAAGCATAATGTCCGGTGTTGTTCTTTCTACCGCATACTTCCCTCCCATTGAGTGGATGGCGCATTATGTGCAACAGAACAGCATTACCCTCGAGGGATACGAGCTTTATCAGAAACAAACCTATAGGAGTCGGGCGTTGATTGCGGGGCCGAATGGCACGCAGATTCTCAATGTTCCGGTCAAGCGCAAGGTTCGTGAAATCCAACAAAGCTTAATCAGCTATGAAGAAGATTGGGTCAAAGACCATATAAAAGCGTTAGAAAGCGCTTATTCCAAGAGCCCGTTCTATGAAGTGCTGATGCCGGATATCTTGGCGTTATTACTAGAAAAAAGAACGATGCTGTGGGAATTGAATTTGGGCACCCTGGAGCTTTTTGAGCGTTGGTTGGATGTGAAAAGCAAGTGGAAATTGTCTGAGCGATTTGAGCTGGAGGCGCGTGGATTGGACCTTCGCAAACTTAGCCCGAAGGTGGCGAGCACCGTAGAATACGCATATTATCCACAGGTATTTCAGGAAAAAATTGGTTTTCAAAACAACTTGAGTGCCTTAGATCTGTTCTTTAACTTAGGGCGTAGCTCGTGGGACTACCTGACCGAGCTTGAACTATGACAAGAACCACATCACATTCATGAACCTATCCTTCAATAAAAATGATGACGAGCTGAGGCTGTTACTGAGTGAATTGAAAAAGCGTCAGGCCCAAGTAGAATTGGGTGGAGGTGCCGCCAAACTTCAAAAACAGCGCGATCAAGGCAAGCTTACGGCCCGTGAGCGTATTGCTTACCTTGTCGATGCCAAACAACCCTGTTTAGAAATTGCCTCCTTTGCGGGCGATGGCATGTATGAAGAGTATGGCGGTTGTCCCGCCGGAGGCGTCGTCATTGTATTAGCCTATATCAAAGGGCGCCAATGCATTGTCGTGGCGAATGATGCCACAGTAAAAGCGGGTGCCTGGTTCCCCATCACGGGAAAGAAGAACCTTAGAGCGCAGCAAATAGCCATGGAGAACCGCCTCCCTATCATCTATTTGGTGGATAGCGCGGGTGTTTTCTTGCCCTTACAAGATGAGATCTTCCCCGATCGAGAGCACTTCGGACGCATATTCCGCAACAATGCAGTGCTATCTAGTATGGGCGTTCCACAGATTTCTGCAATCATG
>DMCR01000069.1 GCA_003445735.1 Cryomorphaceae bacterium | reverse complement strand
TTACCAACAAATGCCGGCCGGTACTTACCTCCTCGAGGTTAGCAAGAATGGGCTGCGCAGCACGCAAAAAATTTCTATCATTCACTAACTACGTGAGGGTGCTTGGCTGATGAGCCAGGCGCCCACGTAGGTGATCGCTCCGTTGTAGAGCAATAATTCGAACCCAATGGTATAGCCCAACTTGGGTGCCCAAAGGCTGAGTCCGTAAGACAACAATGGCGATGCGATGGCGATGGCCAAAACGCCCCAGTTTGAGATGGTGCGGTTAGCCGTTAATGCCAGGGCAAACAAACCTAATAATGGCCCGTAGGTATAGCCTGCGGCTGTGAACAAGGTGGAGATGATGGTCTCTTCTTGCAGCTGGTAAATCCCAAACATGACGGCTAGGATCACGACCATGAAGGCTACATAGACTTGGTTGCGAGTGGTGGTTGAGCCCTCGCCTTCGAGTCCTAAAAAGTCCACGCAAAACGCCGTGGTAAGCGAGGCCAGAGCGCTATCCGCGCTGGAGAAGGCCGCTGCGAGTAGGCCGAGGAAGAAAACGGCCCCGAGGACCGGCGGCATGGCCGAACTTGTCGCCACCGCGGCGAACATCTTATCCCCCGTTTCCGCAACAGCCGCCATGGCGGCATAATCAGATAAGACTACACCCAAACTCAAAAACAGGGCATTGACGAAAATCAAGGTAATGCCCAGTAGGATCATGTTTTTCTGAGCACCACGAAGGGTACGCACGGTAAGGTTCTTCTGCATCATATCTTGGTCAAGGCCGGTCATGGCAACGGCAATGGAGGCCCCGCCCAAAACTTGCTTCCACCAGGCACGAGCGGTCCCTTCTTCTACAAAATAGAATTGGTCACTGGAAGAAATGTAAGACCATAAACTCTGGTCTTCGCTCAGGACCTCACGTCCTACGAAATACAGCGCCATCCCCGTGGCGGCGAGCATCAACGTGGTTTGCAGCGTATCTGTGATAACGATGGTCGCAATCCCCCCGCTGGCACTATATACTGCAATGAGCACAAGGACAATGACTGCGGTCACCAGGAATGGGATGTTGAAAGCATCGCAAATAGTGATTTGTACAATCATCGTTACGATGTACAAGCGCGCAGAAGCACCAATGATACGGGACAGCAGAAAGAATGCGGATCCGGTTTGGTAACTCTCTTTGCCCAATTTGTGTCCCAGATAGGAATAAATGCTGATCACTTTATAGCGGTAATAGACCGGCAGCAGCACGAACGCGATGATGGCATATCCAATGAGGTAGCCCAGGACCATAAGCATGTAGGTCCAGCCGGAATTCGCCGTCCAGCCTGGAACGCTGATAAAGGTGACCCCTGACAAGGAAGCGCCTATCATACCAAAGCTGACCAAGAGCCAATTCGCTTTTCGGTTCGCCGTAAAAAAGGTTTGGTTCGAGCCCGAGCCAGCAGTGAATCGGCCCACAAGGACCAAAACACCTACATATACCAACAAAAGGGTTAAAAAGAGCGTGTAGTTCATGTTAACAAATATGCGCAATCCCTTACTTTTGAAAGCACATGAATTTCTCGTCTCGAAAAATAGAAGCCGCCGTAGAGGAAATCAGCCGTCTTCCCGGCATCGGTAAGAAGACTGCCCTTCGTCTGGCCCTACACTTGTTGCGCCGGCCATCGGACCAAACACACCGATTAGCCGAGCGATTGCTCGATCTTCGGGATAATACCACCTTCTGTTCTACCTGTCACACCATCTCGGATACCGAGGAATGTAGTATTTGTGCGTCCCCGAAAAGAGACGAAACGACCGTTTGTGTCGTTGAAGATGTACGCGATGTGATGGCCATTGAAAATACAGGCGGCTATCAGGGCAAATACCATGTACTCGGCGGATTGATCTCCCCAATGGACGGTATAGGCCCTGGCGACCTAACCATAGATTCCCTGCTCGAACGCTTGAAATCTGGGGAAGTAAAAGAGCTCATCTTCGCGCTAAACACAACCATGGAAGGCGACACGACAAATTTCTATCTCTACCGAAAGGTCAAAGACCTAAATGTTCGACTCACCACTATTGCCCGAGGTATTGCAGTTGGAGATGAGTTAGAATTTGCGGATGAAGTAACCCTTGGACGGAGTATTCAGCACCGCATTCCCTACGAACAAAGCCTTCCGAAGTAGTGGACCTCAGTATTGTCATTATCAATTACAACGTCAAGGCCTTCTTGACCCAATGTTTGGATAGCATTTACCGTAGCCAAACGCAGTACAGTTATGAGGTCATCATTATAGATAATGCCAGCTCGGATTCCGGTAAGGACATGATCCTCGAACTGTTCCCCGAAGTTCGCTGGACGGACAATGCAGAAAATGTAGGCTTTGGCAGGGCCAATAACCAAGGATTTGAACAAGCTAAAGGCGCCTATACCCTCATCCTCAACCCGGACACCGTCCTTCGTGAGGATACGCTAGAGGTGTCGCTCAATTATTTGAAGGCGCATCCCGAAGTGGGCGGTTTGGGTATTAAGGGGATTGATGGTTCAGGCCAATTCCTTCCTGAGAGCAAGCGTGGCCTCCCTACCCCGATGACGGCCTTCTTCAAAATCTCTGGCCTCTCCAGACTATTCCCACATTCGCCATTATTCTCACGCTACCACTTGGGCCACCTAAATCCAGATTCGAATCATAGAGTCGACATATTAGTCGGCTGTTACATGATGGTACCCACCGATCTCTTGCGCCAAGTGGGCGGGTTTGATCCCCAGTACTTCATGTATGGGGAAGATATCGACCTCAGTTATGAACTCTTAAAAATCGGGCGACAAAACCATTACCTCGCCGAGAGCCAGATTATTCATTACAAGGGTGAGAGCACCAAACGCGGCAGCCTCAACTACGTGCGCATGTTCTACCAAGCCATGGTCCTGTTCGCACGTAAACAATTCAGCGGCGGCTCTGCCCTCGCCTACACCTTACTGATCTACACCGGCATCTACCTCCGCGCCGGCCTCGCCATCTTCGCCAGGCTAGGACGAAGCGCAGCGGCCCCCTTGATTGATGCGGCCGTACTCGCCGTAGTCCTCGAACAATTAAAAAGATATTGGGAGTCCAACCACAGATTCATCAACGGCGGCTCTTACCCCGATACCTATACCTACTATGTCCAAGGAAGCTATGTTCTGGTCTGGATTATAGGCTTGTGGTTCAGCGGAACCTACAGCAAGCATTCACGCCCCACCGGAGTGATACAAAGCATGATCACCGCGACTCTATTGTTGGGATTTGGGTATGGGTTGTTGCCTGAAGATCTGCGTTTTTCCAGGGCCCTACTGGTCCTTGGCGCGACCGGCGGTATCGCAGCTGTACTGGCATGGCGCACCCTATTAGAATGGCTGACCAAGCGCGAATTTTTCGCCAAACCCTTGCGTCGACCGCGTGTACTGTTTGTGGGTGGTGGGCAAAGAAAATTGGACCTTGAACAACTCTTGGCAGAACGAAATATCTCACCTTCACTATTAATTTATCACAACGATGCAAATGCTGCGCCCGAGCAAATCTTGGGCCTTGTAGATTTGTACCAAATCAATGAATGCGTCGCGGATAGCGCGGCATTGAGCAATGGCCAATTAATGGAAATCATGGAAACCATCGGACACAAATGCGCCATTAAAACCTTCCTTGCGC
>DMCR01000141.1 GCA_003445735.1 Cryomorphaceae bacterium | reverse complement strand
TGATTTCTGGGCAGAATGGTGTGGTCCTTGCCGCATGGTTGGTCCTGTTGTAGATGAATTGGCAACGGAATATGAGGGCAAAGCAGTCATTGGTAAGCTCAATGTAGATTCTGACGGTGCAGTAGCTCAGCAGTTCGGTGTGCGTAACATCCCAACATTGTTGGTCTTCAAAAACGGAGAGATTGTTGATAAGCAAGTAGGTGCGACGAGCAAGCAAGTGCTCGCTGCCAAGCTTGATGGAGCTATGTGAGCCACCCGCGACGAATCATTTTAAATCCCCGAGCCGTAGACTCGGGGGTTTTTATTGGTAAAAACGAGTTGTCCACTTTCTTTGGAAATTACCTTAAGTGGTAATGGTGAACAAACACACGCTTTGAAGTGGATGGTCGTTAATTGATATGTATAGGAACTTCCCTATTTTGCATCTATAAACGATCTTATTGTGTCTGCCATCAAAATGCTTGATTTTCAAAGAATTCATCGTCCTTACCAGGAAGAGCTTTCTGCTGCATTGGAGCGCGTGATGCACAGTAGTCAATACATTGGGGGACCGGAATCTGCTACTTTTGAAGCAAATTTATCAAAGTATCTTGGCGCCCAAACCATTGGGGTCGCCAACGGTACAGATGCACTTCAGATTGCATTAATGGCCTTAGGAATAGGCCCTGGCGATGAAGTTATCGTCCCAGCCTTCACCTATGCAGCCAGTGCTGAGGTCATAGGGTTGTTGGGAGCAACGGCCGTTTGGTGTGATGTCGATGAGGCAACATTTAATCTCGCTATTGACCAATTATCCTCTCTACATACCCCACAAACCAAGGCTATAATAGTCGTACACTTGTACGGGTGTTGTGCGGATGTTGCCGCCATTGAACAGGCATTACCAGGTGTAGCTATCGTGGAGGATACGGCCCAAGCCTTCGGGGCACAATGGACTTCGGGCCCCTACGCCGGACAATATGCTGGTACTGTTGGGGCATTGGGAACCTTTAGTTTTTTCCCTACTAAATCATTGGGAGGAATGGGCGACGGTGGAGCTATAAGCAGTCGAAATTCCGAGCTTCTCGCACAAGCTAAGCGCATTGCGAGTCACGGCCAATCAAAGAAATACCACCATCAATGCATAGGCGTGAACTCTAGATTAGACCCTATGCAGGCCGCTGTTTTGGGTGTGAAATTGAAATATTTCTATCAGAGCATTGAACGAAAAAAGAGAATAGCGTCCATGTACCTGGATCATCTGAGTGGGGTGGACGGTTTGATTCTACCTGATATAGTCGACGGTCATATCATTCACCAGTTCACCATTCGTATCCCTGGTCGTAAAAGAGACGGGCTTCAAGCATTCTTAAAGGAACATGGAATAGACTCTATGGTATATTATCCTATGGGATTACATCAACAAGAGGCCTATAAACACTGGACTCCAAAAGTATCTCTACAAGTTTCGGAACGGTTATCACAAGAAGTATTGAGTCTACCTGTACATGAGGCCATGGAAACGGAGGAAGTCAAACGGGTAGTAGATTCCATAAAAACATTTTTATCATGACCGATATCTTCATTCACCATACCGCAACAGTGGACGAAGGCGCTACCATTGGCAGTGGCACGAAGGTTTGGCATTACAGTCATATCATGCCTCAAGCCAACATAGGTGAGGGGTGTACTATCGGTCAGAACGTCTTCATTGCGAATAACGTTCGCATCGGAAAGGGTGCCAAGATTCAAAACAACGTGAGTGTATTCGAAGGGGTAGAGCTAGAGGATGGTGTATTTCTAGGGCCTTCCATGGTTTTTACCAACGTAGATGCACCCCGCGCTTTTATTGAACGTAAGGACTATCTCAGCACAAAGGTGGGCAGAGGTGTAAGCATCGGGGCGAATGCCACAATCGTTTGCGGGAATGACCTTGGAGAATATGCCTTTATTGGCGCCGGAGCGGTCATAAACACAGAAGTGAAGCCCTATGGCTTATATGTCGGTGTACCGGCCGAAAGAATTGGATGGGTCAGTAAAGCAGGCCGAAGATTGAACTTTGATGCTCAGGGTAAAGCGCAATGTCCAGAACTAGGCGATGCATACGAATTAGTGGATGGAAAAGTACGCGCTGTATCGTGAGTGTTCGCATCCTGACCATCGTCGGCGCACGCCCCCAATTTATTAAAAGTGCTACTGTAAGTAGGGCGTTTAAAAATATTGGTATTCAGGAGTTTGTGGTTCATACTGGGCAGCATTATGATCCTGAGATGAGCGCCGTATTTTTCGAAGAATTGGACTTGCCAAAGCCCCATGCAATTTTAGAAAGCGGCGGGTTACAACGGGATGCGATGATTGATAAGATTGTTGCAGATTTACGCCCTATTATTGCAGAGATTGGTCCTCAATATGTTCTAGTTTTTGGTGATACGAATTCAACATTGGCAGGTGCATTGGCTGCCGTTCAAGAGGGTATTCCTATCATCCATGTCGAAGCTGGGCTTCGTTCCTTTAACGATGAAATGCCCGAGGAATGGAATAGAATTCAAACCGATCAGCTTTCACACATTCTCTTTACTCCCTCTGCGGCTGCAGATGAAAACATTGAAGACGAAGGTATTTTACCATACCAACGTGTTGTAAACGTAGGAGATACCATGTTCGATGCTGTTCAGATGTTTTCACTCTTTGCCCGCCACCACGAGGCTATGGGAGTATTGGAGTGGTTTCAAAAGCCTTTTGCTCTAGCAACCCTGCATCGCATGGAGAACGTCAAGCATCCAGAACGATTGAAGGAACGAATTGCAAGTCTGAATGAATTACATCAACAAGGAATTCCTGTATGGATGCCCTTGCATCCGTCCACACGAAATGAGGTGGAAAAGGCTGGAGTGGAGATTAAGTTTATTACTTCGCCACCGGTGGGGTATTTGGGAATGCTTTGGGCCATTCAGCAATGTGCTATCGTGATTACCGATAGCGGAGGTCTACAGAAAGAGGCTTATTTCTTAGGGAAACATTGCATCACCTTGAGAAATGAAACGGAATGGGTAGAATTAGTGGATATTGGCGCTAATGTGTTGCATCCCCTGGGTGCAACTGAACCTTTGGTTCAGAAAGTCCGTAGAATGTTGAAGCAACCACTACCAGAAGAAACTCCGTATGGAAGTGGTGATGCAGCACTACAAATCGCCCAATTTCTAATCGAGCAAGGGAATTAAAAACTCATGGATGTCCTGCAAGCACTGCGCATTCAGGTTGTGAGCCATGGGGTAGGAATGGAAGGTATATTCACTTAAATGAGAGAGGCCTTCTGCTGTGGCCTCGGCCCAAGTGAATGGGATCACCGGGTCCATTGTACCATGGCTTTGAAAAATAGGAGCATTCGTTGACAGTGATTTCAACACTTCGTGCCATTCTGGTAGTGCATAGCCGCTCATCAAAACGAATCCTTTAGCCTTGAATCCTTGTAATAGGATTTGAAGAGCTGTTATGGCGCCTTGAGAGAAACCGCCAATGAACACCTCGTTGCTCTGCATATGCTGCTCTTGCCAAGTCTTGAGTGATTCCAGTACAAGCTGGGCAGACTCTGCAACAGCCGCTCCATCAATCATCTTAGCACCGTTTTCCCATTCAATAGAATACCAAGCATAACCTCCCATGGCCAATGAAATAGGGGCTTGGAAGCAAACAATGTTGAGTTTTGGTAAATAGGGTTTAAGACCATAAAGGTCTTCTTTATTGGATCCGTAACCGTGTAACAATACCAGTGTTGGATGCTTAGGATCAGAGATGTGGTGTATGTAAGAGAGCATTATTGCCGATATTCGAGAATGTCCCAAGTATGGTCAGCAAGCAGTCGAATTTGATACATAAATTCATGCGGACAATTGCGCCATTCATGCGGTGCAATCATGCTCAACACATTCTGATCTTCGTTTTTGCGGTACAGGTAATACACGTGATTAATTTCTGGCTTGAATCCCATCTGTGCCTTGTAAATATCTTCACTCAATGCTTTGCGCTCATGAATTTTGCGGGCTTGTTCGGCCAGTAATTCAATTTGCGTACGGATTTGGTCCAGTTGCATGTCGGTCTGCGACTCCATGGCATTGAGATCAAGGCTTTTGTTCTTCACGGCATCTACCGCCTTAAACGCAGGCGCGCTAAGACTAGAGCCATAGGGAAGGATGTTCGCGTTTTCAGCGATTTTATCCGGATCGATAGGGTTGTGAGTACGTTTGTCCTTAGCCATGGGTCAAAAATAAAGCATTCCTTCCTTCGCATCCCCATATTGATCTGCGAGGTTGTTGTGGTAGCGCCAAGTGATCTCTAATGCGAGCAAGGCGTCGAATTGGTGCCAATTCTCAATAGATAACTCAGCAACTGGTAATTCAGTTCGTTGGACTAACGCCATTAGACAAAACGCAATAGCTTCTTTATCGCCTTTATAACCTAGTTCTTGGAGCAGGTAACGTTCCGCGCCAAGCTTTGGATAAACTTCAATAGTCGTCGCCTCAATCTCAGAGGCCAATTTCATGGCTCTTGCCGTTAATCCTCCAAGAAACATGGGGCTCATGGCCTTTGCTTGACGGTCAGCGGCGCGATAATGGAAATCATTATTTCCCTCCAAGTCGCGGTAAATTCCAGGCAAGGATAGGGGAGCATCAATACCTACCACATCAGCGGGATGCTCGCGAAGTGTGGACAGGACAAACGCATCTGCATCCTGTTTTTTTGAACTTTGCTCTAGAAGGGTGTGCTTCGTGTCGGTATCGAATATTGCTAGGACTGTTGTGCCAGCCAACTTCGAGCCGTAATCTATGCCTATGATTCGCGCCATGTGCCAAAGAGCTCCTCAACCTTTGTGAAACGGTAATCAAAAATCTCTTCCAGCTTAGGACGCACTATAATGGGGTGTGCAATCTTTCCTAAGATCCCTAATGGAATTTTATAACTCACTCGGTCGAGCATTTCTACACCTCCCGGAATGGCTTTGAAGTGATGTTCGTGATGCCAGATAGCATATGGTCCTACACGCTGTTCGTCTACGAAATACTTTGGACCATCCACATGAGTGATTTCCGTGGTCCAATTCATTTTAATCCCAAGTAAAGGACTGACTTTATAGTCTATGAATAGGCCCGGATACATCTGATCAGGTACTTCAGACATAATGTTAAAGCCCATGTAATCAGGAGTAATGGTGGCCAAGTTGCTTGGGCGTTGAAAAAAGTTCCAAGCCTCTTCAACGGTAATAGGTAGCCTTTGAATGCGTTCTAGGGTGTGCATAGTGTTGGATTAAGTATCAATCTAACACCCTATAGTGCTTGTGGTTCGCGTGAAGCCTTAGATTCGCTTCATTTGTTGCTTGATGTATTTGGTTTGCTCTGCAAGCGCACCGTTTTTATCAAGCTTCTTTACTTCGGTCAAAAGGATTTGTGCCTCCTTCTTACGACGCTTTGTCAATGCGATTCCTGCGAGATTCAGTTTTGCCAATGCTTTATCTTGGTCCAATCTTAATCCAGTGTTGAGCGCTCTTTTCAGCAAGGTTTCTGCCTTACCTACTTTGCGTTGGCTCTCAATCATACCCATAAGAAGGTAGTAATAAGCCAGTTGACCTTTGATCAAGCTTTTCTCTGGATTCCGAATACCGGCCAATGCTTTTTCGGCTTTGGCAACATCGTTTTTTCTCATGTGCCATAGAGTAAGTAAAATGCGCTCGTTGCGGAAATAGGTGAACAATACAAGTCCCATTGGAAAGAGCAACGCGATACCATTTCCTATTTCTCGATCAGCGAATTGATAGATTGACCAAGCAAAAATTGCAGCTGTTAATCCGAGTCGAATGATTTTACTGAACATCTCTATTATTTTTGAGCAACGCAAAGAAACAAAGAAATGGGCACATCGGATTGGAAGAATTGGGATATGGAGGCAAAAAGAGCATTCTATGCGAACTTAAGTTTGGAATTAACCGATCACAAACGCCAATTGTTTCAAGATAAAGTCGCCCAGCGCACCCGACATTTTTCTTTGGCCCTTGAGGATATGATGAAATCCCAGAATGCCTCAGCGCTTATGCGTACCGCTGATGCTTTCGGAATACATAAGGTGGACGTGTATGACAAGAACGAGTGCTTCAATGTGAGTAGCGGTATTTCAAAAGGGGTAGAGAAGTGGCTAGATGCCAGTTTTTTCAATACTTACAATGAAGGAGGCACGAAGGAATGGGCAGACCAATTAAAAGTCTCGGGACGCAAACTTTACGTCACCGCTCTGGACGAGGGGGCGCTCCCAATTGATGCTATTGATCCAGCAGTCCCGGCGACCATATTATTCGGCAATGAGCAGGAGGGGGCATCCCCATTGATCCAAGAATTGGCCGACGAACGCATTTATATACCCATGCGAGGATTCGTGGAGAGTTTTAATGTTTCTGTCAGTTGCGGAATTGTACTTCACCACCTCACCTTAGGCATGGAAAAGGCCGGCATTAAAAAAGGATTGGCACCCGAGGACGAGTTGAACACGTTGATTCATTGGGCCCTTAGAACCATACCCAATCCTCAAAGATTCCTTTAGTCGAAGCGTAACAAGAATATGCCATTGGTGATCTCCCAGTCAATCACTTCCCAGCGAATTAGTCGCGCTAGAGTAGCGATGGCTTTCTGACGAGGTATTTGCATGACCTTTGCAGCTTTGCTCGTGGTGACCGTATTGTAATCCTTCAGGTATTGAATGAGTCGCTGCTCTTTTTCGGAAAAAGCCACAGGGCGCTTGCTTTGATCGCTCAACTCTTGTTTCCAGACCTCAGCTAAGACAGCCCCTGCTATCTTGTTTTCATCCTGAACGCGTACATAGGCTAACTTACCTTCTTTTTCATCAACGCGGTACGGCTTGCTTTTTCCCTCCGGGATTTCAATTTCCCAAACGCGTTTACCGTCCACATCGTGAGCGAACACTTCCAGCTGAACTTCAGGTTCAGTAAATACCCGAGCAGCACTTTCTAAGAGGTAAATATCATCTTCATCCTTGACGCCGCCAATCACTCCATTGTCTCGGACACCTACCAATAAGCGCCCTCCAGTGGTGTTGGAAAATGCGCTAAGGGTACGCGCTATTTTCCGTGCGTCCGAAATCTTGTACTTGAAGTCTTGATTTTCATGCTCACCTTCTGCGATGAGCTCATGAATGTTGTTGAAGCTTTGATATTGCTCAAAATCTTTCAACCGACGGATTTATTTGGTCACGTAGATGACATCAACTAAAGCCTGAACTTCAGCGTTTTTGCCATACCATTGGGTTTTAAACTCTTCCGTATACACACGAATATTGGCTATGGTCACGCTATCGCCATATTGCCTGCGAGCTTCGTGTAACATCTTATCATAGGTGATGAGCCCATCGTGCAGTACCAGCTCACGCGTTTTGTTGGCAGCGGTGATATTATCACTGTAAATAACATCTGGATAAACCGCAATTGTTCCTAAGTAGGTCCAATTCTGACCGTATAAAGTATTGGCTGTATCGTATAAGGCACGACGCGGGCTTGCGCAAGACACAAGGAACAAAACAGAAAATATGGCTAGAAATCGCTTCATCTTAAGTATGATTATAACGTCAAAAATATTGCAAAAATGGGCCGCATTTCTGCAGCTTATAACTTTTTTACAATGACTTTACAAGCACTTGTAATACCTTTTCGGAAATCGAAATCCCCTTGTCTTTGCGGTACTATCTCACCCTAGACGGATCGGCTTTAAACGGTTTAATGGCTTGGTTAATAGCACAAACTTTTCGCATTATGTTTGATTATGTATTAACCTTGATTTCAAGGCAGGAACAATAAATTAATAGCTAACGTTTTAGTTTTCAACACATTGTTCAAACGTGCCTGGTTCAAAAGGGTGAAATCAATTCTTTTTTAAACTGTATTTCTTTCTTACATTAGTCTTGACCAATTTACCAATAAAATCAAGTCATGTCTTACGACAAGGACTACGATGTTGTTCATGAAGCTCTTTCTCAGCATGTTCAGTTAGATAAAGCTGAAGATCAAGAAGCCTTGCGATCACTTGCCCAGCGATTCTCCATTCGAACTTTCAAGGAAGACGATTCCCTGTGGGAGTTAAGCACTAGAACAGGTCAATTACATTTCATTTTATCAGGTGTCTTTGCAGAATATTTGGTGGACGGTAGAGTACCACATATACTAAGGTTTTATCCAAAGAATAGATTTGCATATTCAGAGGACCTAATTCTGTATTCAACAAATCCAGCTACGTATGCAACTTGTTTAGTGGAGGCCCGCGTGGCCTCTATTTCCGCTAGTGCACTTGCGGAATATCTGGTGAACGAGGAATTAGGAGGGAAGCTGCTACCTAGTCTCATCGTATTGAGTATGACAGAATACCGCAATACCACCTATGAAATGTTGCAAACTGGAGGTATTCATAGAATTCATGCAGCTATCGAGCAATTCCCAGACATTTTGTATTTAATACCAAGAAAACAGTTGGCAGACTACCTAGGTATTTCGAGAGCTTCATTGTTTCGCTCCTTAAAGCAGATAGAAAATGACTAAGTCGCTGGAACGATTGGTATATGATTTTTTTCACAGGCTACCGACCTATGCCACAGATATGGAGGAAACAGTCAAAGCGATCATAAATAGTTTTACCTCACCCATTGTCAAGAAGAAAGGTGCTATCATTACCGAACTCGCACCGCCCAATAAAG
>DMCR01000041.1 GCA_003445735.1 Cryomorphaceae bacterium | reverse complement strand
TTTTCTAACTAACTGATTAATTGTCGGCATAAAATCTTTCTCCTGTAAAGACGAGCGGCAGAATCTATACATCTACCGCCCCCCACGCAAGCGAAACATGCAAATTTCTTCGGTTTAATTAAAGCTCGATCTTTGGCTCTTCGCTTGCTTCCAACGGATTAGTTTCAAACAGATCTTCCACTGTAATTTCATCACCATGTTTAATCGGCTTAATATCCCTATACATGGGGAAACCTGTGCCCGCTGGGATTAAGCGACCCATTATCACGTTTTCTTTGAAACCACGCAAGGTATCTACCATACCCAATGTAGCCGCTTTTGTTAGAACGCGTGTTGTATCTTGGAACGAAGCCGCGGAAATAAACGATTCTGTTTCCAATGCCGCTTTCGTGATACCCAACAACACCGGTGAAGCTTCCGCTGGACGACGCCCCTCAGCAACCGCCTTCTGATTAACTTCTTGGAATGTTTGTTTCTCAACCTGTTCACCCCACAAGAATTCTGTGTCACCTGGATCAGTAATCTTCACTTTGCGTAGCATCTGACGCACAATTACTTCGATATGCTTGTCGTTGATCTCTACTCCTTGCAAACGGTAAACCGCCTGCACCTCATTCACTAAATATTCTTGCAAGTCCTGCGGGCCACATACCTCCAACAGTTCCTGTGGTACAATCGGTCCTTCGGTAAGCTGTTGTCCTTTGTGAACAAAGTCACCAGGGAACACAATTACATGCTTATTCATCGGAATTAAATGCTCCTCCTCGCCGCCAGTAACCGTATCGCGAACGACCACTTTACGCTTACCTTTCGCGATGCCACCCAACTCAACAACTCCTTCAATCTTCGCGATCTCAGCCGCATCTTTCGGCGTACGCGCCTCAACAAGTTCTGCCACACGAGGTAGACCCCCAGTAATGTCTTTCGTCCGAACCGTTTTCCGAGGAGTTCGCGCCAATGTGAATCCAGCCACCACCTTTTCCTTGGCTTTAATCATTACTTGGGCACCCGCTGGAATAGAATAATATCCGACTTTTTCTTTATCCTTTGTATCGCGAATAACGATCTGCGGATGAAGATCTTCTTTGTGCTCCATTACAACCAACGTCTCAATACCAGTCGATTCGTCGACTCCCTTTTGAACCGTAACGCCTTCAATGAAGTCTTGGAATTCCACTTGTCCGTTGTGCTCAGACAGAATCGGCACCGAGTATGGATCCCACTCGACAAAGTTTTCGCCCGCTTTTACTTCACCTCCATCATCCACAGAAACCTGCGCTCCGATCATCATGGCATACCGTTCTAGCTCACGACCTTCTTCATCAACGATGATCAAGTTTCCGTTTTTGTTCAGGATAATATTGCTCTCATCCACTTTGACAGATCGGATGTTATCATATTTAACAATCCCAGTAGACTTCGCGTTAATTCGAGGTTGTTTAAAGACCGAACTCGCTGTACCACCAATATGGAAAGTCCGCATCGTTAACTGCGTTCCAGGCTCACCAATCGACTGAGCTGCAATAATCCCCACAGGCTGACCCAACTCAGCCATACGACCCGTCGCAAGATTTTTACCGTAACATTTTGCACATACGCCTCGACGCGACTCACATGTCAACACACTTCGAATTATCACCTGCTCCACACCCGCGCTCTCCACATTACGCGCCGTGTATTTATCAATCAATTCGCCTGCGGCCACAATCACACGATCAGGCTCATGCGGGTCACAGATATCTTCCGCTGCCGTCCGTCCCAGAATTCGAGTCGCAAGTGAAACTAACTCTTCGTCGCCTTCTACAATCGCACCCACTTCAATCCCGTTGAGCGTATTACAATCAGGCTCTGTGATGATAATATCATGCGATACATCAACCAGCTTCCTAGTAAGATAACCCGAATCCGCAGTTTTCAAAGCTGTATCCGCCAGACCCTTACGAGCTCCGTGCGTAGAAATAAAGTATTCCAAGACCGAAAGACCTTCACGAAAGTTTGAAAGAATCGGCCGTTCAATAATCTCACCAGATGGTTTTGCCATCAAACCACGCATGCCAGCCAATTGACGAATCTGCTGCCGTGAACCACGAGCCCCTGAATCGACCATCACATAAACTGGATTCAGTTCTTCACGGGAGCGTTCGTTCCGTGGGTCATCATTCTCCTCTAACACGTCAAAGAGTTTGTTGGTCAACTTATCATTAGTATCCGTCCAGATATCAATGATCATGTTGTACCGCTCCCCTTCCGTAATTAGACCTTTGCGATGCTTCTTTTCTACCTCTTCGATCTCGGACCGGGCGGCTGTGATCATGTCCGCTTTACCCTCTGGAATAATCATATCACATAAACCGATAGACATACCCGAACGCGTTGCATGCTCATAGCCCAGACTTTTCAATTCATCTAACACTTTCACAGTTTCAGCATGACCCGCAATTTCGTAGCACTGCTCAATAAGCGTTCCAACCACTTTCTTTGTAGCCGTTTTGTTGGCAAATCCCATACCATCAGGCCAAATCTGATTGAAGAATACACGACCAACCGTTGTATTAATCACCAAACGCTCCATATCTCCATTTCGCGTTTCACGCTGATAATCTGGGTTGCGATAACGAATACGATCATGCAGCTTCATAACGCCTTCATCATATGCCGTTTGCACCTCTTCAAGATTATCCATCAACCGCAAATTCTCTTCACTTTTTTTCCGAACCCCCTTCCTTTCCATCTGGAATTGCTGCGATTCAGAGGTAACAAAATAACAACCCAAAGCAATATCCTGAGTCGGCGTAGTGATCGGCTTCCCGCTAGAGGGAGAGAAAATATTATTCGATGCCAACATCAACGCCTTTGACTCAACCTGAGCTTCCACAGAAAGTGGCACGTGTACCGCCATCTGGTCG
>DMCR01000010.1 GCA_003445735.1 Cryomorphaceae bacterium | reverse complement strand
CGTGTATTCAAACGGGGGCACGAAAACAGATAAGTTATGCTTTGCCCCCCATGTTTTTAACTCCCTGCGCAGAGCACTGTTAGCACTCACTCCACCTGCAATCGCAAAGTTTTGAATTCCAGTGTCTTTAGCAGCTTTTTTAACCTTTCGCATGAGCGCGTCAATCAGTGCCTTTTGGTAGCTGGCACAGATATCATTAAGGTGTTCAGCAACAAAATTAGGATGATCCTTTACCTTTTGTTGCAGGGTATATAGGAAACTTGTTTTCAACCCTGAAAAGCTGAAATCATATTCAGGTAAGTTTGGTTTTGCAAAGGTTAGGAATGTAGCATTGCCCTCAGCGGCAAGCTTATCAATCATTGGGCCGCCAGGATAGGGAAGCCCCAAGATCTTGGCAGCCTTATCAAACGCTTCACCTACAGCGTCATCAATAGTTTCCCCTAAAACAGTCATTTGTTTAGGTCCGTCTACCTTGACCACCTGGGTATGCCCTCCGCTGACCGTGAGACAAATAAAAGGGAAGGTGATGGGTTCTTCGTGAGCGTCTTCTATGAGGTGTGCTAGAATGTGGGCGTGCATGTGATGCACTGGTATAAGTGGAATGTCGAGTGCTAAACTTAAACTCTTGGCAAATGACGTCCCTACGAGTAACGATCCCATGAGTCCAGGGCCGTTGGTAAAAGCGATGGCGTCTAATTCCTGGGGCCTGATATTTGCTACCTTTAATGCATGATTTACCGTGGGTACAATATTCTGCTGATGCGCTCTGGAGGCCAATTCTGGCACAACACCACCGTATTCTTTATGCACCTTTTGGGAAGCAACAATGTTGGACAGCAAGGCGTTGCCATGTACTACAGCAGCACTTGTGTCGTCACAAGAACTTTCAATAGCTAGAATATAAGGTTGTCGCTTCATGAATGCCCCAAAAATACATCAAAGTACCGCCATTAGAACCACTCGGAGATTGGGAATTAGTCTAGCGTTGCTCTTGGGAGTTGGGTATTTGACCATTTTACTCGTACTACATTCGAAATCGGTACAACGTTTTCTTTATAGTAGTTATGGTTTACCTGCATTAGAAACTGTTGGTGTGAGCACGAATTTTTCAGGGTTGGATTATTCGGATGGGGAGTTTACGACCGCAAAATTGGACCTAAGCCTCAATAAAATAAAGGTTGCCACGCTCAAAGGAGTGACTATCTCAGAAGTACGATGGCGTGAAGGAGTATTTCAAATAGAATCCATTTCTTGCGATACGATCAAGATTGATGCCCGGGATACTGCATTAATTTCACATTGGTTTCGTGATTTACCTTCCGACAAAGCGACTACTGGTTTCCCTCTTACCATAGCCAACAACTCTATTCGATTCTTAGAGATTGAACTGCCTCATGATGAACGCATTCGAGGAGATTTAAAGACCTCAACGGTATCGTTTACAGAGGGTGTGGCGTGTGAAGCTCTGAGCGGTGCTCTAAAATTGGATAGTATTGAAACGAATATCCATATCACCCAACTCAACCTTGGCAAAAAGAACGCATTTCAGGTAGATGCAAGCATTAATTTAGGTGTAACGATTCTTGGAAATGTCCAATGGGACGAAAGAGGTATACGTTCGAAGGCCAATGTGAATACGACACAAGATTTCAAATTATCGCAAATTCCGGAGGAATGGACCGGATTTACTCGTGGGCTAGTGCTAGATCTAGAAATTTCTGGAGCCTCTCTCGATTCCATATCTACAAACGCCCAATTCTCTCATGACTTCTTTACCGGCTCAGCAAGAGCTCTGCTGAACCACGCTCAGTACGAGCTACAAGGAAGCCTTCGTTTGCAGCAACAAGCCTACGATAGTACTATGCTTGCACAATGGTTACCCGAACCAGAGATGCAACCGGCTGAGCTAAAATATTCGATTCAAGGATCTTTTGAAGCAGGCACCCTGGCTTACGATCTCGGGGCAAGAAAGGGAATGAATACCGCCAGGATTTGGGCAAATGAATGGAAGGATGTGGCTAGATTGGAGCTTAATCTACCCAAGTTTCCACAAGGATCGCTGCGTGGTGGTTCAGTTAAAGCGGCCATTAAACCGAATCTTGAAGCGCTCATCGCAGATGAAGGTGCGCAGGTGGTGGGGTTGGCGCCAACGCTGGTTTTTGATGATTATGCAGTCAGAGGATTGAGTTTTAGTTGGCAACATATAGGAAGTAAGGATTCCATTTGGTGGTCCTGTCTAGACAGCTTGATGGATATCGACGGTTCGCTCGTCGCAGAACAAGGAATTTTCAAGGTGCAATCTAATATTAATGCCCTAGGACTGGAATTGCTAGACCCCTTGGATACGGGACAAATCTTAAGTGCTCGAATTGCAGGGTTAGTTAAAGAGGATTTGACCGGATTCTTCAACGCTCAAGACATCTTGCTTCAACGTCCTACGGATGTTGTTTTTATCAATGCCCTTGATGCGGTGCACCAATTACAACCCAAGGGCAGAAGGATAGGTGTGAGCAGTGACATCATGCAAGGCTATATTGAGGGTAGTTTTGATTGGAATGGCCTTAGGGCAATACCCAATGTGCTTTTTGGTGATTTAGCCGGCGGTCCGAAGGTTGCTACTAATGTTAATGTGAATTTGGTATTCGAAGCTAGTACCATTGATTGGTTGAGTCAGTTGCTTCACTTGGAAGCAGCTCTTCCAGAAGGATTGTATGTGGCGGCCAATTTTGATGGTCCCTCTTCAGTATGGAATTACAGTTTGAACGTCCCGCATTTACGCTATAATGGAATAGAAGCCTTCTCCATTAACGGTGAAGGCACAAAAGAACGCCGTAGTATTCAAGCCTTGCTCAAAGCGGGGACTATTGATGGCATATCCATACCGTTGGACAGTGCAGAGTTGAGATGGGATTTACCTACAGACGTACAACAATTTACAGCACTGGCACATGTAAGAGATAGTATTCCGACGAGTTTATTGGCTACGGCACAATATAAAAGGGGCATTTTCACACCGTACATGTTGGAACTTCAAATGGGTGCCCACCAAACATCTTTGGCAGGGGCTTCACCGGTCTATTGGAATAATACTAGTTTTAGTACCGATAGCTTGGTACTTCAAGGAACCTTGGGAACGATTAGATTGAGCGGAGGAATGGGAGAATCTGCCCCACAACCTTTTCAGTTATTCCTATCTGATTTGGATGCACGATGGTTGAATTATTGCTACCGTGAATCTAGAATGCAGTTCGCGGGGAGTTTAGAGGGCCAATTCATATTGCAATCAAATTTTCCAAATGCTGAGGCATTTGGGAATATATATTGGTCAAATGCTATCCTAAACGACCAACTACTGGGCAACTTGAATGCCGGGGTTCGCTGGACGTCTGAAGCAGATGATGTATATCTGAACAGCACTCTTTTAAAACCGGGTAAAACTACAGCGCGTATATCGGGACATTACAGCCCGAAGAAGGATGATCTAGATGTGGTCGTGGTAATGGACGAATTAGAGATTCATCCTATAGAACCTATTCTTAATGGCGTATTGGAGGAGGTAACGGGTGTTTTGAATGGCAGCGTTAGAGTAGTAGGACCTTTGAACCATTGGGAAGCAGATGGAGAGTTTACATTGATGAACCCAAACTTCAATATTCCGGTCACAGGAACTAAATTAGCCGCAACAGCCATGGACTTCGGTTTAAACGAGCAGAAAATAGTTTTTGATTCGTGCTACTGGAACGATGGTGCAGGAGTACAGTCATTAATGACTTGGGGTGAAATCTCACACAATCAATTCTCCACCTTGGATTTTGATATACATCTAGGAGCCGATAGTGCGTTAGGTATGGAACTTAACAGAGCCTACGATTCCTACTTTTTTGGTAAGGGAGTAGTCGACGGAGACTTAGTCTTGGAAGGCCCCGTGGATCAGGTACACCTAGGCCTAAATGCCACCACTAAAAAAGGTTCTGTACTAAAGATTCCATTAGATAATCCGACGGAAGTGAAGACCCCTTCGTTCTTGCATTTTGTTGCTAATGAGTCTCGAGTTTCTGTCGACACTTCCATGGCAAAATCTGTGAAGTACTTCACCACGGACATGGAAATAGAGGTATTGCCGGAGGCACTAGTAGAGCTCATTTTGGATGAGGTGATGGGGGACATCATAACCTCGAGAGGAACGGGAAATATGCGGGTGAAGATCTTGGAAGATGAATCGTTTGAATTGTACGGACTGTATACCATCGTTTCCGGAGATTACCTGTTCACCTTGCAGGGAATCATTAATAAACCCTTTGAGTTGATTCCTGGAGGCACCATATTATGGTCAGGGGACTTGTACGAGGCAGAGGTTAATCTACAAGCCAAATATTCAGTGAACACGGACTTAAAGGGGTTGGTGACAAATGCCAATTATTCTAACGAAAACGTAGACGTAGATTTGATCGTAACCCTGACAGGGTCGCTTCTGCAGCCAGAAATAGGTTTTGATATCGTTCTACCTAATAGCCCGTCTTCTTACCAGCAAGAACTCGAACGTCGTATTCTCACGACCGATGCGATGAACTACCAGGCATTTTCATTATTAATGTTGGGCGACTTTTATCGACAGAACTTAGGAGTACAGGAAGGCATCAACTTAGGTGAATCCTTTACCCGTTCTACGTCGGAGGTTTTGGTCAGCCAATTTAGTACTTGGATTACAGCAGGATTAGGATCTTATGTGGATGTAGAATTGGACTATACTACCGGAAACAACCCATATAATTCCTTGGTTCAAAGTGGTGATGAAATACGACTAGGGGTGAGCAAGGATTTCATGGACGGCCGCTTGCGCATCAATTCTTCCTTAGATGTGCCTATTGCCTCAGACGGTTCTTCTACGCTATTGCTGGGCGATACACAGATAGAATATGAGTTGACAAAAGATGGTCGCACGGTGCTTCGAGCGTTCAACAGAAGCAATAGAAACGATCCACTACTTCAAAATACCGGTCCCTATACCCAAGGGGTCGGGATTCAGTTCCGAAAGGACTTCGACGGAAAGTAATCTACTTCTCGAGAGATTCGATCAACGCTACCGCAGCGGCTAAATCCTCTACGTGGTGATTTGGTGTAGCCTCACTTGGTTTTAGACCATGACCAGTTTTTACACGAA
This sequence comes from Cryomorphaceae bacterium, assembly GCA_003445735.1. Taxonomy (GTDB): domain Bacteria; phylum Bacteroidota; class Bacteroidia; order Flavobacteriales; family Schleiferiaceae; genus UBA10364. Next base: position 701 of record DMCR01000010.1, on the reverse strand, counting down.
TGGTCGTTACACCTGCATTTTGCCCGGCTTCAATATCTCTAGGGCTATCTCCAATAAGGTAACTCTTGGATAGATCAATGTTAAAACGTTGTGCAGCATCCAAGAGCATGCCTGGTTTGGGTTTGCGGCAATGACAATCAAATTTAAGTTCGGGTACTTCCTCGGGAAAACCACCGTGTGGATGGTGAGGACAATAGTAGATGGCTTCAACGAAGGCGCCTTGATGGCCCAATTCTGTTTCCATCTTCTTATGAATCTCATCCAAATCCGCAACCGAACACATGCCACGGGCCAAAACACTTTGATTCGTCACCACAACGGCTAGAAAGCCCATCTTATTGATCTTGCGAATACTCTCGCCAGCATAGGGGTAGAGTTCAAAATCTTCCGCCTTGTGAATTAAATCCGTATCGATATTAATCACACCATCTCGGTCTAGGAAAATACAGCGCTGTGGGTTTTTCAAATTTCGTTGGGCTACCTTACCGGAAGATATGGCCTGCTCGACTTTTGATAATCGGTCTGGAGTCCCCATATCTTTTAAATATTCAGGAGTATTGTAGGCATATACCTTCAGTTCCTTGTACAACCAAGGGAAAATGTCCTTTCCAAAATCCGCCTTGACACCAGCTTCTAGTTTGGTGAGCACCGATGGACTGAATACATAAGCCGCAGCATTGACCAAATTTCGATAACGCAAG
>DMCR01000130.1 GCA_003445735.1 Cryomorphaceae bacterium | reverse complement strand
AACCTTGCCAAGGTTGGGGTCGCGGGTTCGAATCCCGTCTTTCGCTCAGAGACCCTCCAACGCCGGAGGGTTTTTTGTTGGAGCCCCGGTGGTGGAATTGGTAGACACGCCGGACTTAAAATCCTGTGGACAGTAATGTCCGTGCCGGTTCGACCCCGGCCCGGGGCACATAAAGCCCGCCTCCCTGAGGCGGGCTTTTTTGTTCATTTCTCGGTGGAAAACCCATAGTCTTTCCCGTAGCAATTTCGACTCATCTCGACCATCTTTGTTGCATGCAACAATACCACGATCTTGTAAAACGCGTCTTATCGGAAGGCGCTCAAAAAGGCGACCGCACCGGTACCGGCACCCTCAGTGTGTTTGGACATCAGATGCGGTTTAATCTTCAAGAAGGATTTCCACTACTGACCACTAAGAAGGTCCATATTAAAAGTATACTGCACGAGTTGCTTTGGTTCCTTCAAGGGTCGACCAATATTGAATACTTGGCGCAGCATAAAGTGCGTATTTGGGATGATTGGCCCTATGCGGCCTATGCGAAATCCGAAGATTTTCAAGGTGAGGACATTCGCGCTTTTGCCGAGCGTGTGGCCACAGATAAGGCCTTCGCTGCACAGTGGGGAGAGCTCGGCCCAGTTTATGGATACCAGTGGCGCTCATGGCCCGCACCGAATGGAGGTCACGTGGACCAAATCGCTCAGATCATCGCTCAGATTAAAAACAATCCGAACAGTCGACGCATCATCGTTAATGCCTGGAATGTTGGTTTTGTAGATCAAATGGCGCTGCCGCCTTGTCACGCATTCTTCCAGTTTTATGTCGCGGATGGTAAGCTCAGCTGCCAGTTGTACCAGCGCAGTGCGGACATTTTCTTGGGGGTGCCTTTCAACATCGCATCGTACGCATTTTTGGTGCACATGGTGGCCCAAGTTTGTGAGCTTGAAGTCGGTGATTTCGTTCATACTCTCGGCGATGCCCACATCTACAACAACCACATAGAGCAGCTCGAGTTGCAGTTGTCGCGAGATTTCCGCGCTCTGCCGCAGCTGAAACTCAACCCGGAAGTCAAAGATATATTAGGCTTTAACTATGATGATTTTGAAATCGTTGGGTACGATCCACATCCGCACATTGCGGGCAAAGTTGCCGTCTGATGATATTAAAAGCCATCGTCGCCTACGGTACAAACAGGGTCATTGGCAAGGACAATGATTTGATCTGGCACCTGCCGGACGATCTGAAGCACTTTAAAAAACACACGGCTGGAAAGACCATCATCATGGGACGTAAAACCTGGGACAGCCTTGGAGGTCGTCCCTTACCTAACCGTCGACACATCGTCATTTCACGTAATGCTGATTTTGAAGCGGCAGGCTGTGAATCTGTTCAGAGCCTCGAGGCGGCATTGACGTTGGTGAAAGATGAGGCGGAGGCGTACATTGTGGGCGGGGCGCAGATATATGCTTTGGCAATGCCCTTGGTGGACATACTGCAACTTACTTTAGTGAACGCCTCATTGGAGGGGCATGCCTATTTCCCGGATTGGGATAAGTCCTCTTTTGAATGTGTATCTCGTGTGCGCCATCCAGCCGATGAAAAACACGAATATTCATTTACCTTCGAGACTTGGAAGCGAAAAGGCTGATTCTTTTGCCCTAATCAATAAAGATTTGTTTTAAGTGACCCTACTCGAATGTGTAATTTTATACAAATATGTAAAGTGGTGAGCAATTCGAAGATTATGAAGCAACTGTGATTTTAGTTGCACCTTGTTTTGAAATGTGCCGCTAATTTTGACTAAATATTAAGCAATTATGACAATCAACGAAGCAATCAACCACCCAGAGGCCACTTTAGTAGACGTACGCACACCGGCTGAAGTTGCTTTTGAATCTGTATCAGGCGCCATCAACATTCCTTTGGATGAAGTTCCTGAGCGTTGGGAGGAATTTAAATCAATGTCGCGTCCACTAGTCGTGTTTTGCCGTTCGGGACAACGCTCAGGACAAGCGCTGATGTTCTTGGAATCAAAAGGAATTGAAGATGGAGTGAACGGAGGCGGTGCTTCGGATGTTCTTATTCATAAAATGTAAAACTATGAAATCAGTAAAACTTTTACCTCAACTTCTCGTCGCAGCCCTTTTTTGGGGTGGTGCTGTGAGCTGTCAATCTAAAACTACAGCGGAGGAAACCACCCAGAGCGAGGGGGTGATTAACAGGAATGTTGGGGTCGAGAAGTTTACAGATTTAATCAATAACGGACCCGAGGGAGTGCTCTTGGACGTGCGTACGGACCGAGAGTTCTCCATGGGCCATATCAAAGGCGCAAACCAGATCGATTTCTACCGCAGTGACTTTCAAGAGGAGCTGTCGAAATTGGACCCAGAAGTACCCGTTTATGTGTATTGCAGAAGCGGCAATCGCTCAGGTCAGGCTGCGCAAATTATGAGACAAATGGGCTTTACCACCGTATACAACCTCCGAGGGGGTATGGGTGCATGGGCCGGAAAACAACCCGTTGCCAAATAACCCCTAACCCCCCTAATCATGGCAAGCTTTACAGAAATCATTGATAGCCCAAAACCTACCCTCATCGACTTTTTCGCCGAGTGGTGTGGACCCTGTAAAATGATGTCGCCTATTCTACAGGAATTGGCTGCAGATATGGGTGAGGCCGTCAATATCATCAAGGTGGATGTCGATAAGAATCCACAACTAGCCGAAGCACTACGCATTCAAGGCGTGCCGACTTTGACGTTGTTCCAAAACGGAGAAATGATTTGGCGTCAGAGCGGTGTCATACCGGCGTATCAATTGGCTCAGATCATTCGAGAAAAAGCGCAGATCCAAGCCTAAATGTTTTCTAATTCAAGAACCTTTACTATTGCCTTATTTGCCGCCACGATGGCGGGCTGTGGGTTGTCTCAAGATTTGGTCTTTACGGTGCCACCAGCACCGGATTATACGGATCTCGATAATTGGGCGGGACACGCAGAAAAATTGGACATGACAGATTCCGTTTTTGTGCCTACCCCAAGAACTTTCGGAGTTCCAGTGTTCTACGTATATCCCACGGCTCACTTTCCGAAAAAAGGCGGATCGTGGAATGCTTATTCCTATTCGGAAGAGGTTCGGGAACGCACGCATTTTGCCGTGAAAATGCAGAGCAGCGCCTTCAACGTTGCCGGTCCTGTATATGCTCCGTATTACCGTCAAGCCGCCTACCAAGTCTATAATGTAGCGCCGAATACGACTACCGTAAATGCGTATAATTTGGCGTACAATGATGTGCGCACCGCGTTCGAGCAATTCCTCGTTGATATCGGTCCAGATGTTCCCTTTGTTTTAGCCTCGCATAGTCAAGGCACAGATCATTTGGAACATTTGATACGCGATGAATTTGATAAGGAATTGCAGGACCGATTAGTCATTGCTTACCTCATTGGTATGCCTGTCTTAGCCGACTTACCTATCCCGCTTTGTGAAGATCCGTTGCAGACCGGGTGTTTTGTCTCATGGAGAACGTTCCATAAATCTGTTGAACCATCAAGCAATAGTTCAATAGTTGGCGTGGTAAACCCTTTGAGTTGGGATATTTCATCCGCCAAAGTCCCTGCAAAAGAAAATCCAGGTGCGATAGTTTTTGAAAGTGGAGAGATATTGCCTGGGTTAATTGGCGCCCAAATTAAAGATGGAATCATTATCGCCGATCGCCCAATATTCAAGGGCAGTTGGCTCATCAGAACGAAGGATTATCACCGCGGTGATATCAACCTCTATTACCTCTCTATTCGCGAGAATCTTCAGGCGCGATTAGAGAATCTTGAGCAGCAGCGCTAGGGAATTCAATAGGGTAGAGCGGCACTAAAGTTTGCACGACAAAGGCGTCGGGGAAATACATCAACCAGCGCAAACGCTCATGTTCGGCCATCAAAATCGTGGGAAAAGAACCTATATAAACCTTGAAATTTGGGGCTTTATAGATGACTCTAGCCTCCCCTAAACCCAGGCCAACTACTTTGGCTCTGACCTTGTTCGCATTATCGCGGTCGCCACTAAATAATTGGATCGTAAAACCTTTAAAAACTTCACTCTCTTGAGATTGAACATAATGGGCGTAGACAGAGTCGACATTTGGGGCAACTTCGAGGGTATCTGTGAGCTCGGTTGAAAATCCTTTAAGGCTGATTATCAGTGATATTAGGAGTGTTTTGTAGTGCATCTGCCGTGGTGATATTTTGTCAAAGGTAAAGGTACCAAAACTCGTGCCGAAAATGGGTGTTGTAACACAAGTTAATTTAGAACCATTCCAAATTAATATTTTACAAAATATACCACCCTTTTTCGGGCGCTGAACCTTATTTTTGCGGCACACTGAATAGCTATTATTAGGCCTCCTATGTACACAAGTTCAAACCGAAGAAGTCTAGGCTCCGTTCTGGCAGCATTTATCTTCTTTTTTTCTGTTACAACCGTGTCCGCTTTCGAAGGGGACGCTTCAAACGGTAAAAAGCTCTTCAAATCCCAATGTGCTAGTTGTCATAAACTCGACAAGAAACTCATAGGTCCAGCTCTATCAGGCGTGACTGACAAGTATTCTGAGGAGTGGCTGCTTGCTTGGATTAGAAACAATGCGGAATTACGCGCCTCAGGTGATGCAGATGCCATTGCCATATTTGAGGAATACAATGGTTCTGTGATGAGTGCGTTTCCTTCACTGAGCGATCAAGATATTTTCGACATCCTTCAATACACTATTGAAGGTGATAAGAAACCAGTTCCTCCAGGTGGGGATTTAGCCGGCGGCACTACCGTGGTTGTCGAGGGTAAAAACTATGATAGTGAGATCACTATCGGATTGGGCATCCTACTCTTCCTCATGGTGATGCTTCTCGCTCGCATGAAGAACACTCTTCGTCTTGTGCAAGGCAAAGATCCTGTTAGCATCTTGGATGAAGCAGGTTGGTTTTGGGGCCGATTAATCAACAACAAAGGCTTTGTAACAGTAAGCACTGTAGTTATTACGGTAGCGTTTTTGAGCCAATTATATGGCTGGATGATGGGCATTGGCATGGAGCAAAACTACCAGCCAGAGCAGCCCATCGCGTTCTCGCATGCACTCCACGCGGGAGAGAACCAGATCGACTGTAACTATTGCCACAGTTCAGCTCGTCACTCGAAGCATTCGGGTATTCCGTCAGCGAACGTATGTATGAACTGTCACATGTACGTGGACGGTTCTGAAATCACAGACAATGCAGGTAACTTGAAATATGACGGTGAAGGTTCTCCGGAGATTGCTAAAATCTATGCAGCAATTGGTTGGGATTCTGAAAACCGCCAATATATCGAAGGATATGAACAACGGCCAATCAAGTGGGTACGCATTCATAACCTACCAGATTTGGCATACTTCAACCACAGCCAGCACGTGAATGCAGGTCAGTTAGAGTGTCAAGAATGTCACGGTCCAGTGGAGACTATGGAGGAAGTATACCAGTATTCAGAATTGACTATGGGATGGTGTATTAACTGTCACCGTGAAACCGAAGTTCAGTTCAACAAGAACGAATACTACCAAGACTTCCACGAAGAATTAACTGAGAAATACCACGGAGAGAAAATCACTGCTGAGAAAATCGGTGGTTTGGAATGTGGTAAGTGTCACTACTAATTAGAAGCAGCAATGACTGAGAACAATAAATATTGGAGAGGGATTGAGGATCAATCTAATCCAGAACTCGCAGAAAAGCTCGCTCAAAACGAATTCTCAAACGAAATTAGCCAAGCAGATTTCCTCGGAAAAGACGAGTTGGCTGACGGAGAAACTTCGAGAAGAGATTTCTTGAAATTCATGGGATTTTCTACTGCGGCTGCAACGCTTGCAGCTTGTGAGGCTCCTATCGTAGAAAGTATCCCTTACGTGGTGCAGCCAGATAGTCTCACCCCAGGTGTACCTAATTATTATGCATCTGTTTCATATGATGGATTTGATTTCGCTTCTGTGTTGGTTAAAACACGCGAAGGGCGTCCGATTAAGATTGAGCCTAATAATGATGCTCCTTTTAATGGCGCGACGAATGCCCGCGTTCAAGCTTCAGTATTGAGCTTGTACGATGGAGCGCGCATGCAGAGCCCTATGGTGGACGGTGTTGCCTCTTCATGGGGAGATGCAATGGCAGCCGCTCGTGCGCTCATGACCGAAAACAGTGTTTTGGTAAGTGGCTCTATTATTAGCCCAGCATTGAAAACAGCTATCTCAAAACTTGGGTTGCGCCATGTAAGTGTAGATGCAGTAAGCCAGAGCGCACGTGCAGATGTATATGAGAGCCTTACTGGTCGTCGTGGTCTACCTACTGTTTCCATAGATAAAGCTTCTGCAGTTGTTGCCATAGGTGCTGATTTCTTGGGCGATTGGGGCGGTGACAACCTGATGGGTGCCTATGCTGCAGCTCGCAAGCCAGGTGAAGGAATGCTACGCCACATTCAGGTGGAAGCAGGTCTATCACTTTCAGGTTCGAATGCAGATGCTCGCATCAAGGCGAAAGTAAGTGAGTACGAAATAGTACTTGCACACATATATAACAAGGTTGCAGCTGCAACAGGTTCTGATAAAATTGCGGCACCGGCAGTACGCGAAGAAATCGCAAGTTCTATCGATAATGCTGCAATGGAGTTGATTCAAGCAGGATCAGGTGCTTTATTGTTAAACGGTTTGAATTCTTCTACTGCAGAGAAATTGGCTGCTAAAACAAATGAACTACTTGGTTCGGAAGCCTTCAATACCGCAACACTTGAGTACACTTTAACAGGTTCTGATAGCGCTTTCAATGCGCTTTTGGCAGATGTTAAAGCAGGTGCTGTAGATACCATCATCACTCTCGATAGTAATGTGTTGTACTTCTCTGCGGAGATGGCAGCACAGGCTGATAAAGTAAACCTTGTGAGTATAGCAGATCGTGAAGACGAAACTGCCTCTAAAGCTAAGGTTGCGCTTCCATTGAGCCACTATCTTGAGGCTTGGACGGATGCTATACCTGTAGATCGTGTTTATGCGGTAGGTCAGCCGACTATTAGTCCGCTTTTCGACAGCAAGAGTGCGGTTGAAATCGTAAATGGCTTGGCAGGAGGTTCTGAAAGCGCTATTGATTTGATAAAAGCAAGTGCATCAACTACCGGAAACGCTAAAGCTTGGAATGCATTGTTGCACGACGGTTTTGCTACATCACCACCATTGGATTCTAATGTAGCATTAGTAGATCTATCTGATGCAATAGTAAGCGCAGCAATTGAAGGCCTCGAATTCTACACATACACCAAAGCAGGTATGGGTGCTGGTTCAAATGCAAATAACCCTTGGGTATATGAGCTTCCAGATCCTATCTCGCGTTTGTCATGGGACAACTACTTGGTGATGTCTGCTGCTGATGCTGTAGAACTAGGCGTAGAGAACTATGCACAATCAAATGGCGCGATGAACGGGAATACCGTGAACATTAAAGTGAACGGCACTACCCTGGAGAACGTTCCAGTATGGATTCAACCAGGACAAACACAAGGATCTGTAGGCCTAGCTGTTGGTTTTGGACGCGAATCTGTTGGTAAAGTTGGTAATGGAGTAGGAGTTAATGCAAATACACTTCTCGCTACTACTTCAACCTATGCTTCGGCTGAGATCGCTGCTACCGAAGTAGAACACGGTTTCGCTTCAGTACAGCTTGCCCACACGATGATGGGCCGTAAGATTGTAAACGAAATCAATCTTCCTACATTCTTGCACGGCAATGTGGCAGAATGGAACGAGACTCCAACTTTCGAAACACATAAAGGTCCGCTTAGTGCCTTTGAAACGAATCTATGGGACGACCATGATCACGAGACATCACACATGTGGAACATGTCTATTGATTTGAACTCTTGTACAGGTTGTGGTGCTTGTGTCGTGGCTTGCTCCTTAGAAAATAATGTAGCTGTAGTTGGTAAAGATGAGGTTCGTCGTCACCGGGATATGCACTGGTTGCGTATCGACCGTTACTACTCCTCAGAAATGACCGAAGCGGTTGCAGAAGAAGAAGGTATTGGTGCTATTGAGAAGTACGCCAAGATGGAAGTTCCTTCAGAGAGCCCATCGGTGGTTTTCCAGCCAGTAATGTGTCAGCATTGTAACCACGCTCCATGTGAAACCGTATGTCCGGTAGGCGCAACCGTTCATTCACGTGAAGGTTTGAATCACATGGCGTACAACAGATGTATCGGTACTCGTTATTGTGCGAACAACTGTCCGTACAAAGTACGTCGATTCAACTGGTTCAACTACCAAGCAAACGAAAAGTTCACAGATGTGAACCCAGCACAGGATGATTACGGCCGTATGGTCTTGAATCCTGATGTAACTGTTCGTGCACGTGGT
>DMCR01000005.1 GCA_003445735.1 Cryomorphaceae bacterium | reverse complement strand
CGATTGTTGGTGAAGGCAGGACGCTGGGAGGAATTGGACCCGTTGCTTCAAAAAACCGATTCACAGGCGGTGGATGTTTTGAATCTGCGTTTGATGCTTGCCCTGGAGCGAGAAGATTGGCAGGGCGCAATGGAAGCGGCTTTGGCCAGTACGGAGCAGGTGTTTCATCAGCCGAAAGTGCACGGGGCTTTGGCATTTGTTTTTGGGAAGTTGGGAATGTCTCGCGAGGCCAATTTTGCTCGAGGGGTCTACCAGAATATGATGGGTGAGGCCGTGGCGCCCCACATCATTGTAACGGGACCGCCAAGGAGTGGGACGTCGCTAGCCATGCAGTTGTTGCGGGCGGGTGGAATAGAATTGGTCACAGACGAAAAACGGACGGCCGATGAGCACAATGCTGCAGGATATTTTGAGCATGAGTCGATTAAGGAATGGCAGTGGGATGCTCCCTGGATCGAGGAGCAGCGCGGAAAGGTCATGAAGGTGGTGTTCCCATTGTTGCGCCAGGCACCGTTGCCGGCAGGTCCAAAACTCATCGTGGTAATGCGCCGCGGAGTACAATCCGTTTTGCAGAGTCAGCGCCGCATGGCCAGTGCGGAAGGAGCACCCTTGCAATGGGAGGAGCACGATCGCTGGGAACAAGAGTATGTGAAACACGAACGCTGGTGGGGCATGGAACCTCAGGCGGAAGTGGTGGAGCTGGTCTATGAGGAGCTCTTGGATGCAGTGGAACGTGGCGAGGTCTTGGGGAAATTGGCCACAGCTTTAAAAACCCTCTCCAAATATTGTGTTAAATCCGTGGATATTTCCCTGCTTAAAGCCGTCGTGAATAAGGACTTGCGAAGGTTTTAAACCTATATTTGCCCCCATGGAAAAAAACTACTCGACCCCATTGGCGAAATACATGGCCTCGGCAGCAGCCCTTCTAGGGACTACCGCAGCACAGGCGCAGTATATGTACACCGACATTGATGATACGACCATCGTTGATGGAATATACGAGTTGGACTTAGACGGCGATACCATTGTAGACTTCACCATTGAGCACATCTTAGGCGGTGGACAGCTGGGCAATGTGAACGCCATTCTCCTGCACCCTGGGGATAGCATCGAAGGGAATTTGGCCATGGGAAGTGTGAGCAATGGTTTTGCTTATGTTGAGCGTGTTGTACCAGGAACCACTATTGATGTGAACGCTCAGTTTCAGGGCATTAATACTTCAACAGCCATAGGATATATGGCGTTCCGTGTGGACGGCCAAGCCTATCCAAACTCAAACTGGGCAGGTCCATTAACTGACGGGTATTTGGGTCTTCGTATTATGAAGGACGATACCGCTTGTTATGGCTGGGCGCGCATTGACGTAGAGGATAGTGCCAAGAGTTTTACCATCAAGGATTGGAGTTTTAATCCTGCGAAGGATTCGTCACACACCGCGGCCTTTGAGTTGTTGGACATTATGCAAACGGTGCTTGAGGATTTGCACGTTCATCAGAGCAATGGATGGCTAGAGATTTCAATGGGCGGGGCCTATGCTTCAACTATTTACAATGCGGCCGGACAGCGTATGTGCACTATGGATCCACGAATGTTGCACCGTTACGATACCGGGCTTTGGAGCACAGGTATGTATGTAGTGCGTGTGGAAGGTGAGAATTGGTTCCACAATTTGAAGGTCTGGATTCAATAATCCTCAAAATCACCCCCTCTTTTTTACGAATTTATAGATTTCCATTCCTTGAAAAAGTGAATGTAGGAATCATTGGTTCAATCTATTAATTCTTAACGAAATCCTGTTAGGTGAGTGGCCAATTATGTGGTATTTTCGTGCTCGCTAAATAAGTTAACTCTGATTCTATGACGTTCGATATCGACATGATTCGCAAAGTGTATGAGCGCTACCCAGAGCGTATTACTGCTGCTCGTAAGGCAGTGGGTAAGCCCTTGACACTTTCTGAGAAAATTTTATACGTCCACCTATGGGACAAAGCGGCTGACCAGGCTTTTGACCGTGGTGCTAGCTATGTAGATTTCGCCCCTGATCGTGTAGCGATGCAAGATGCAACTGCCCAAATGGCTTTGTTGCAGTTCATGCAAGCAGGTAAAGACAAAGTAGCGGTTCCTTCTACCGCTCACGCGGATCACCTGATCCAAGCGAGAATAGGTGCAGACAAAGATTTGCAGGACGGAATCAACAAGAATAACGAGGTTTTCAACTTCCTTTCTTCAGTATGTAACAAATACGGCATCGGTTTCTGGAAGCCAGGTGCTGGTATTATCCACCAGGTAGTTCTTGAGAACTATGCCTTCCCAGGCGGTATGATGATCGGTACCGATTCTCATACAGTAAACGCTGGGGGTCTAGGTATGGTCGCTATCGGTGTAGGTGGTGCAGATGCAGTAGATGTAATGGCGGGTATGCCTTGGGAGCTAAAATTCCCTAAACTCATAGGTGTGAAGCTCACTGGTCGTTTGAACGGTTGGACTGCGCCCAAGGATGTCATCTTGAAGGTGGCAGGTATTCTTACAGTGAAAGGCGGTACAGGATGTATCGTTGAGTACTTCGGTGAGGGTGCTGAGAGCTTGAGCGCTACAGGTAAAGGAACCATTTGTAACATGGGTGCTGAGATTGGTGCAACGACGTCAACATTCGGTTACGACGACAGCATGCGTCGCTATTTGGCAGCTACTGGTCGTCAAGATGTAGTAGATGCTGCAGATGCAGTAGCTGAGCACTTGACCGGTGATGCTGAGGTGTACGCAAATCCTGAGGAGTACTTCGATCAAGTAATAGAAATCAACTTAGACGAATTAACGCCGCATTTGAACGGACCGTTTACTCCGGATCTCGCTACACCAGTTGCTGAGATGAAAGAGAAAGCTGTAGCAAACGATTGGCCAACGGATATTGAGTGGGCATTGATCGGTTCATGTACCAACTCTTCGTACGAAGATTTGACGCGTGCTGCTTCTATCGTTGCTGATGCAGTAGAGAAAGGCATTGCTCCAAAGGCGATCTTGGGTATCAACCCAGGTTCTGAGCAAGTGCGTTACACTGCAGAGCGCGACGGTTTGATGGATACGTTCAACAAACTAGAGGGAACGAGAATCTTTACCAACGCTTGTGGTCCATGTATTGGACAGTGGGCGCGTGAAGGTGCTGAGAAGCAAGAGAAGAACTCTATCGTTCACTCGTTCAACAGAAACTTTGCGAAGCGTGCCGACGGTAACCCGAACACACACGCCTTCGTTACTTCACCGGAAATGGTTGCAGCCATTGCAATCTCTGGTAAACTAGATTTTAACCCGGTTACGGATACGTTGACCAACGCAAATGGCGAAGAGGTCAAATTGGCAGAGCCGACAGGTCACGAATTACCATCAGCTGGTTTTGATGTTGAGGACAACGGTTACCAAGCTCCTGCAGAGGACGGTTCAGGTGTAGAAGTAGTTGTGAGCCCAGATTCGCAGCGTCTTCAATTGTTGAGCCCATTCGCTCCATGGGACGGTGCCAACATCGAAGGCGCGAAGCTTTTGATCAAGGCCTTTGGTAAGTGTACAACCGATCATATTTCTATGGCCGGTCCATGGTTGCGTTACCGCGGTCACCTAGATAACATCTCAAACAACTGTTTGATTGGTGCGGTGAACGCTTATACCCAAGAGACGAATGCTGTAACGAACCAACTCGACGGTTCAGTGGATGAGGTGCCAAGCGTAGCTCGTGCATACAAAGCAGCTGGTGTTCCTTCTATCGTTGTGGGTGATCACAATTACGGTGAAGGTTCTTCTCGTGAGCATGCGGCAATGGAACCACGTCACCTAGGCGTTCGCGCGGTGATCGTTAAGTCATTCGCTCGTATCCACGAAACAAACTTGAAGAAGCAGGGTATGTTGGGCCTGACCTTCGATAACGAAGCAGATTACGATTTGATCCAAGTAGACGATACGTTCAACTTCACAGATCTTGCATCGTTTGCCCCAGGCAAGCAGTTGACGCTTGAGGTTGTTCACGCTGACGGTTCTACGGATACTATTAAGTTGAACCACACCTACAATGCTCAACAGATTGAGTGGTTCAAGGCAGGTTCTGCATTGAACTTGATTAAAGCACAGAATGCTTAATAAGGAGCGGACTAAATATTAAAAAGCCCGGCGCAACGCGCCGGGCTTTTTTTATGAATAAGGTTGATGCTTATTTATTCGGTAGGAGGTAACCTACTTTCAAAGTAAATGAGAAAGTGTAGGGAGTGCCCGATCCTGCACCTCCGAGAAAGCCATAATTACTTGGATTCCAATTAACGTATTTGGTTGTGAAACCGTAACCGACACCCGCAGCGTAATCAATCAAGAATTGATCGGAGAAAACAAGCTGGTTACCAAAATCAATCATCAACGTACCAGCCGTTGCAGATTGACGTGTGGATGGATATTGAAAGGTCACAGGATCAGGTGGGTGATCGTAATCGACTCGGTCATAGTTAAAAACATTCAACCAAAGGTTTGGCTTGACGTAGGCACCTCGTAGGATATGACCATAACGCATTCGTTCCATATAGAAGTTTGGACTACGTTTAAACTTATATCCCATATTTAGACCAAGGCCCATTGCTCTTTCGGGATCACTTACAACGTTTTGGTTTTCAAAACCGGCGCCGATAAAAATCATCCCAGCTTCCCAGCTGGTGCTCGGGTCAACTGCTTGCTCGTAGGAAATGAAGGTATAGTTACTGCTGATTCCTGATACATCTAACTTGATGGTTCTTTCTCGCTGACCAGCGTAAACACGCTCGTCATTCATCATGGATATACTCATGTCTATAACACGACCGCTTTCAAAAATCAACTTTGATAGGTAGTCCTTTTCTATAGAGAATGTAACTGAGTTAATAGGTGCACCGTACTCGCGGTATTTAACATAATCCGGAGTGACTTCGACTATAGTTACTTCTTCAACGGTTTTGTCTTTGAAGATGATCATATCTTGCGCGAAAGCTTCGAGGCCAGCGAAAACAAAAAGCATCAGTAGGGCGATTTTTTTCATGGAGTGGGAATTTGCCTTAATGAATCAAATATAATGCCGATTCGAGTTGTAAATTGGAATCACCATGAAATTTAAAAAAACACAACGCGGCTGGGCCATGTATGATTGGGCAAATTCTGTCTATTCCTTGGTCATTAGCACAGTATTATTCCCCATTTACTACGAGGCTGTGACCAAAAATGAGACAAATAGTGTCTTGTTTTTAGGAAGAGAATGGGAAAACACTATCATATACAGTTACGTCATTGCGGCCTCCTTTTTGACCATATCCATTCTCTCACCGTATTTCGCGGCCATGGCTGATCACACTGGGCGCAGAAAGGTGTTCATGCGTACGTTCATGATCATTGGGGCCATTAGCACGGCTTGCATGGGCTTCTTCACCGAACAAAATCCATGGTTGGGGTTGTGTTTGGCCTTCTCTGCTAGTGTGGGTTTCAGCGGAAGCATCGTATTTTACAATAGTTTTTTACCGGTCATTGCACCAAAGGAATTACAAGATCGCTTATCGGCTAGGGGGTTTTCCCTTGGGTATTTCGGCAGTTCATTATTGTTGATCCTTTGTCTGGCCTTGGTTCAAATGCCCGATACCTTTGGATTCGCCGATGCAGGAATTGCCTCAAGAGCTTCTTTTGTCTTGACAGGTATTTGGTGGCTAGGGTTTGGATTACCAGCCATTCACAAATTACCGAAAGACGAGGTCAAAGATTTCTTCGAAGGCCAACTATTCTGGAAGAGTTGGGAAGAGCTCATTAAGGTATTTCATGAGTTTAAAAAGATCAAGACCCTTCGTGTGTTCCTTGGTGGTTTCTTTTGGTATAATGTGGGGATGCAGACTATTATTCTTATGGCGGCGGTATTTGGGTCTAAGGTGTTAGGATTAGAATCAACACAGCTTATTATGATGATCTTGATGATACAGTTTGTTGCCATCGCGGGATCATTTGTTTTCGCCCGTTTAAGCGAGCGTACCACCAATCTATACGCCGTCAAAATAGCAGTGGCGGTGTGGATGCTCGTTTGTTTTGCGGCATACTTTGTTCAAACAGCAAGCCAATTTTTTCTCGTAGGAGCATGCCTTGGCTTTGTGATGGGCGCTCTACAGAGTTTATCGCGTTCTACCTATAGTAAGATGTTACCGCCCACAGAAGATCATACGACCTATTTCAGTTTCTATGATGTGATGGAGAAACTGGCCACTACCTTCGGGATGTTCAGCATAGGTCTTCTAGAGGCACTGACAGGAGATCTAAGGAATTCTGCCCTTTCCTTGACGGTGTTTTTTGCGCTAGGGTTAATCCAAATCTTCAGAGTTCGTAGATTCGAGAAGAAAGGCACCGCCTACGCGGATTAAGGTATCTCCGAAAAAATCGTCTATCTCAATTCCCTGATAGAATCCTTTCACTGAAACGTAGCCACTGGACGGCCAAGTTTGTGTGTCGGAAGAATCTCTTACTACAATTACGCCATTGGGTAATGAAATGCTTTTACTTTCGGCGCTGACTACGGTATCCTGTAATACAACCACATCCCTTATTTGGAATTTAGCTGCTTCACGAGCCATGGATTGCGCATTACCGGTAAAGACAGGAGCGAGGTCCATTGCGGCAGCCGGAGTTCGGAAATATTGGTACAGTCCAAAAGAAACGGTCGCCAAAAGGACGACCGTTACTGTGATGTATATTTTCTTTTTCATCAGGTTTAGCGCTTGGCTTGGCCGATGTAGTTACTTGGAGTAATGTTTTTCAGCTCCGTTTTAATTTGGTCGTTTACCTCTAAGGTATCGATAAATTCGGCTATGCTCTGCGCAGTGATCGCACTATTTGTACGAGTCAAGGCTTTCAAGGCTTCATAGGGTTTTGGATATCCTTCGCGGCGCAAGATGTTTTGTATAGCTTCCGCTACCACTACCCAATTAGCTTCTAAATCAGCTGCGATCCTTGCTTCATTGACCAAGAGTTTGCCAAGACCTTGGTTCATACTTGCTATGGCAATCAACAGGTGGCCGAATGGAACGCCCACATTTCTGAGTACGGTGGAATCTGTCAGATCACGTTGCAAACGCGAAATAGGTAGTTTCCCTGCCAAATGCACAAACAAAGCATTGGCAATGCCCAAGTTTCCTTCGGCATTTTCGAAATCAATCGGGTTCACCTTGTGAGGCATCGCAGAAGAACCAACTTCTCCTGCTTTGATCTTTTGCTTGAAGTAATCCATGCTCACATAGGTCCACACGTCGCGACAGAAATCGATAAAGATATTGTTAATACGTTTCAGCGCATCAAATTGTGCGGCTAGGTTATCGTAATGTTCAATCTGAGTAGTGGGGTAGCTTCGTGTAAGACCAAGGTGCTTGGCTACGAACTGATCGCCCCATCTGTGCCAGTCTCGACCTGGATAAGCAACTGTATGGGCATTGAAGTTACCTGTGGCACCACCAAATTTTGCGCTATGAGGCACTGCTTTTAGCTGGGCTAGTTGGCCGCGTAAACGAGCGGTGAACACCTTGAATTCCTTACCTAAAGTAGTAGGAGAGGCCGGCTGCCCGTGTGTGCGTGCTAACAAAGATATGTGATCCCAAGCAGTGGCGTGGGTATCTATAGTATCGATAAGATCCTCTAATTGTGGGTACAGGATGTCTTCCAGGGCCTCTTTGATGGATAGAGGAATAGAGGTATTGTTGATGTCCTGTGAGGTCAGGCCAAAGTGGATAAACTCTTGGTAGCTGGAAAGTCCCATGTTTTGGAAAGCTTCTTTGATGAAGTATTCGACGGCTTTTACATCGTGATTGGTGACTTTCTCAATGTCTTTAATCTTTTGTGCGTCCTCCGTGCTAAAGCATTGGTAAATAGCACGAAGCGCAGAGAATTGGTCCCCGTTTACCCCCTTAAGCTGTGGTAAATCGCTTTCACACAAAGCGATGAAGTATTCGATTTCAACGCGTACACGATACTTGATCAGTGCATATTCCGAAAAATACTGAGAGAGGGCTTCCGTTTTTGAAGCATAACGACCATCAACAGGTGTGATGGCATGTAAAGCTGTAGACATGAGTGAATCCGTTAAAGCGCAAAATTAACGGAGTCTGCCGCGATTTCCTAATTCAATGACCTCAAGGTTTTCAATAC
>DMCR01000078.1 GCA_003445735.1 Cryomorphaceae bacterium | reverse complement strand
GCTAGTGTAGATATCGTTCAAGATGTTGATACAAACTTCAACCATGCGGTCATCCTCGGTTTCCGAGTAAACCCTGGGGAGCGCGTGAAAATCAACGAAATAATTTTCCACGGCAACGAAGCCGTGAGCGACAAGGTGCTCCTGAAAGCGATGAAAAACACCAAGATGAAAGGCAAGGCCATCTTCAAGGTGTCAAAGCTCCGCAAGAAAGAGTACCGCGAAGACCTCAAGGCCGTCGTGACGAAATACAACAGCTTAGGGTACCGCGATGCCCGTGTGGTATCGGACACCTCATATGCCCTGGACGGCGAGCTCATCAATGTTGAAATTACCGTAGAAGAAGGACGCAAGTTCTACTTTGGAGATATCACCTTCGTTGGAAACACGAAATATGACACGCCGATCCTCAAGAGTATCTTGAAAATTAACAGAGGCGATATCTATGACAGCCAGCATTTAAATGAACGCGTGAGCTTCGACCCAAACGGGAACGATGTAGCATCGATCTACTTGAACAACGGCTACCTCTTCTCACAAGTGGTGCCTATTGAGAAGAACGTACAGAATGACACCATCGACATCGAGATTAGAATTCAAGAAGGTCGCCAAGCGACCATCCGCAAGGTGAGCATTACCGGAAACGAGCGTACAAATGACCATGTGATTTATCGCGAGGTCCGTACCAAGCCGGGTGATCTATTCTCGAAAGCGATGATTCAGCGTACCATTAGAGAGTTGGCACAGCTAGGCTATTTCGATCAAACACAGATCGGTGTGAATCCAGTACCGGATCCGCAAACGGGTACCGTAGATTTGGAATACACCGTAGTGGAGCGTTCAACCTCTCAGCTTGAATTGCAAGGAGGTTGGGGTGCCGGCCGAGTAGTAGGCACCTTTGGTTTGAACTTCAACAACTTCTCTGCACGCAACATCAACAACAAACGTGCTTGGCAACCGTTGCCGACGGGTGATGGACAAAGCATCAATCTGCGTGCGCAGTCGAACGGTTTGTACTTCCAGAGCTACAACGCCTCGTTCACCGAACCATGGTTGGGCGGTAGAAAGCCGAACAGCTTCACAGCCACCATTTATCACAACGTTCAGAGTAACGGGGTACGCGCGAACGACCCGAATCGTCAGAGCCTGTACATTACGGGGGTAAACTTCGGACTAGGACAGCGTTTAAAATGGCCGGATGATTACTTCACCCTATACCAAGGCTTGGAATTCCGCCGCTTTAATTTGGACAACTTCCCTACAGGGTTTTTGAACTACAACAAGGGGATCTCGAACAATGTGAACTACAAGTTTACTTTGGGCCGCAACAACACCGACGTGCCGATCTTCCCAACGCGCGGTTCGCAGTTGAGCTTTGCAGCGGAATTGACCCCGCCGTTTAGTATGTTCAATAAGGATATTGATTACAAGAGCTT
The DNA here is from genome assembly GCA_003445735.1 of Cryomorphaceae bacterium. Lineage (GTDB taxonomy): Bacteria > Bacteroidota > Bacteroidia > Flavobacteriales > Schleiferiaceae > UBA10364. Next base: position 5,510 of record DMCR01000078.1, on the reverse strand, counting down.
GAGCAGTGAGGAGCGCTTCAGATTGGTGGAGTACCATAAATGGAAGTTAAACGCAGATTGGTTCGCGCCCATCACCTCGAAGTTCGTTATCCGCACCCACGGGGAATTTGGATACCTTGGCTCGTACAACAAAGATTTAGGCTTGCCTCCGTTCGAACGTTTCTATGTTGGGGGTGATGGTTTGGCTAATTTCGTGATCGACGGCCGCGAGATAATTGGTCTACGTGGCTACCAAAACAACTCCATTACTCCAGCTGGAGGTGGTGCGCTGTACAACAAATACATCCTTGAATTCCGATACATCCTTGCCAACAATCCTTCGGCTCAGGTGTTCCCATTGGCGTTCTTGGAAGGCGGAAATAACTACGACAATTTCTGGGACTACCGTGCGTTTAACTTGAAACGTAGTGCTGGAGTTGGTTTGCGCATCTTCATGCCTATGTTTGGTTTGATGGGAGTGGACGTTGCTTACGGCTTCGATCCTATGCCGAACGGTTTGGGGGCCAGCGGATGGCAAACGCACTTCATCATTGGCCAACAGTTCTAATTCAACTACCTTCACCGCAATGAAGCTTCGTCTTTTTCATATCATCATCGCCGCTTTACTTAGTGTGCCGACCATGGCACAGCGCTATGGCGTCGTAGATACGGAATACATCCTGGCGAACATGCCGGAATACGAGCAGGCCAAAAGCCAGCTCAACAAGCTCAGTGAGCAATGGGCAGGGGAGGTCAGTGCGCTTCAGAGCGAACTGCAAAGTTTGAAGGATGCACTGGCGGCGGAGCGCATATTGTTGTCGCCAGATAAATTGGCACAACGTGAAAAAGCCATTCAAGACAAAGAAGCAGAGGTCATTGCCCTGCAGCAAAAATATTTTGGACCAGAAGGTGAGATTTTTGTTAAGCGTGCCCAACTTGTCCAACCCATTCAAGATAAAGTCTTCGGAGCTGTCCAGGCATTAGCAAACAAAAGGAAATTAGACCTAATTTTGGACAAAAGCGCGGATAGTGGCGTTCTCTTTGTGGATAAGGAGAAAGATTACAGTGACGAAGTTTTAAATAGTTTAAAGCGATAAATTAAAGACAATGAAAAGAGTAATATTCGTACTTGCCTTGACTCTCGGCCTTGCTGGAACCGCTGCGGCACAGCAAAAAGTAGGTCACATCAATGTAGATGAGTTGTTGGCAGTTATGCCTGAGACAAGCACCGCAGAAGCTGAGATTCAGAAATACGCGGAGCAATTGGAGGGGGATCTTGCTGAAATGCAGCAAGAGTACACTACTAAATTGCAAAATGCTCAAGCAAACCAAAATACTTGGACACAATTGCGCCTTCAAAAGGAAGGTGAGGAATTGCAAGCGATGGAGCAACGCATGATGGCGTTCAACCAGAGTGCGCAGCAAGAGTTGCAGCGCAAGCAGATGGATTTGATGCTTCCAATTATTGAGAAAGCTCAAAACGCAGTAAACAAAGTCGCAGAAGATAATGGCTTCGCCTACATCTTGGATGCTTCTCCATCAAAGGCAATCGTGATTTACTTGGACGGTGGTGACGATTTAATGGCATTGGTAAAAGCGGAGTTGGGCATTAATTGATGCCCAACGTAACAAAATCTTAGGACCCCCACAGCGTAAAGCCGTAGGGGTTTTTTATGTCGTATTTTGGCTCAGATGAAAGGCATTCAGAAAATAGGGTTGTTTGATAGTGGTTTGGGCGGGTTGACCGTACTACAAGCTCTAGAACACCGCTTGCCTGGCGTGTCGAAAATCTATTACGGTGATACGCTCCATCTGCCCTATGGGGACAAGAGCGATGCGGCCATCATCTGCTACAGTACCAAAATTGTTTCCTTCCTAGCCTCGGAAGGTTGTGATCTGATTGTTATTGCATGTAATAGTGCGAGCGCCGCGGCGGGGAAAGTGCTTGAGGCAGAGTTTCCGGGGCTGGTGTTCATCAATGTCATCGACCCGGTCGTAGCGGCGCTCGCATCCGGACCTCATGAGAAGGTGGGCTTGTTGGGTACGCGTGCTACGGTTAGGAGTGGTGCCTACCCAAGAAAATTGGCCGCGCTTAATCCATCGGTAGCGTTGAGTGCGTTGGCCACTCCTTTGTTGGTGCCTTTGATTGAAGATGGGTTCTTAGGCACGGGAATTGAAACCCAAGTCTTGAAACATTATTTGGACGACAAGGTGTTGTACGGGGTACAAGCTCTGGTACCGGGTTGTACACATTATCCTTTGTTGGAAGAGGCAGCATCGAGCTTGTTGGAAGGTGTGGACTGGATAGATGCTCCCGCTTTGGTAGCGGACGCCGTGGCAGCGGAATGCGAGGCTATGTCGGCTGCTGCTGTAGTGGAAACGAAGTTCTATTTAAGCGATAAGACGCCGAGTTTCATGGAATTGTCCACCAACACATTTGGTATAAAAGCCCAATGGAACACAAAGGTTCTCGATTAGCGCCCTTCTCCCCATTTATACATCCAGGAACTGATCGTGGAGATCATAAAGCTGAATAGGATTGCGGTCCAAGTACTGCTTACGTGCATACCGTCGATCCATTGATCCGCGACGCCGATGATGATAGCGTTGATGATCAAAAGGAACAATCCTAAGGTGAGGAAGGTCAGCGGGATGGTAATGATGATCAACAGTGGTTTTAGGGTGGCGTTTAATATACCAAGTAAGATGGCCACACCGATCGCCGTGCTGAAGGAGTTGATGGTAACACCAGGCAGCAACCAATCGGCCACGAAAACGGCCAAGGAGCTCACAACTAGTCGGGTCAGTAAACCGGGTTTTTGATTCATCTGCGGTATATTCACTGCTCGAAAAGTACACATTATGAATCAAAATTTCACCTTCCTTGTAGCTTCAGTTTTTGCCGTTGGCGCGTTGACGAATTGTCAAAATCCCACTGAAGCTAAGACGCCTGTAGCGGAGACTATTTTTTACGGAGATACCAGCGTACGTGCTGAGTTGTTTGATGATCCTCACAGCTACTCGGAAGAGGAGTCTAAGGTGGTGCATTTGAACTGGGATGCGGTGGTTGATTTTGAGAATGAGGTGATCGCGGCGACGGCGACCTGGACCCTAGACGAAAAGCACGGTAGTGAAGTCATTTTTGACGTTAAGGACCTCAATATTTCGAAGGTTACTCTCGACGGTCAGGAGCCTATTTGGGATTTGGAATACGACGACGAGCTCTTGGGCTCCGCACTCGTGGTGTATGATTTAGGCCCGGATTCTAAGGAGGTAGCCATTACCTATGAAACCTCATCTGAATCCGAAGCGCTACAGTGGTACCCGGCGGAGCTGACCCAAGGAAAGCGAATGCCGTTCTTGTTTACGCAGAGTCAAGCTATTTTGGCGCGTACTTGGGTGCCTTGTCAGGACCGTCCTGGGGTGAGATTTACCTACGATGCAAAGGTTACGGTTCCGAAGGGTATGCTAGCCTTGATGAGTGCCTCGAATCCCACACAAAATTCTGAGGATGGTATATATGAGTTTTCAATGCCGCAGCCTATTCCTAGCTACCTCTTGGCATTGGGTGCGGGTGATCTAGCCTTCATTGAACTAGGCGAGCGTTCAGGGGTATATGCGGAGCCAGAGATGGTGCGTAATGCGGCCTTTGAGTTTAGTCAAACTGAAGATATGATCTCACGTGCGGAATACCTTTACGGTCCATATTACTGGGGGCGCTACGATATGTTAGTGTTGCCACCATCGTTCCCATTTGGTGGGATGGAGAATCCTCGTTTGACGTTCTTGACGCCCACGGTGATTGTGGGAGATATGAGCTTGACGAGCTTGATTGCCCATGAGTTGGCGCACAGTTGGAGCGGTAATTTGGTGACTAATGCGACGTGGAACGACTTCTGGCTAAACGAAGGGTTCACTGTGTATTTCGAAATGCGCATAATGGATGCGGTCTATGGGCCGGACTTTGCGGATATGTTGGAGGCCTTGAGTTATGATGATTTACAACGCGAGCTTGCAGTGATGCTAGAGGAGGATCCTGATGCGACAAGACTGAAGCAAAATCTTGAAGGACGCAATCCGGACGATGCAGTGACGGCCATAGCCTATGATAAAGGGTTTCATTTCTTGAAACTCTGTGAGCAAACGGTCGGCCGTGAGCGTTGGGATGGCTTCTTAAAGGGGTATTTCGATACGTACAAGTTCAAGACGCGCGTTACCGAGGAGTTCTTGCAGGAATTGGCGGGCTTGATGACTGGGGAAGAGTGGAATGCTGTGGGCGTGGAAGAATGGGTATACGGCAAGGGATTGCCTGCCAACTGTCCGTTTCCAGCCTCGAACAGATTCTACATCGTGGATGAAGCAGTGCAGATGTTGCTTGGGGTGAGCCCTGAAGATCCGGACGCGAAGTCCATGGTTTACCTCGAGCAGGACGTGACGATTCGATGGACCACTCACGAATGGTTGCGCTATATCAGAGGATTGGAAGCCGGTGGTGCTACCGTCGGCCATTATAGATTGGCCGATGCGAATTATGGATTTACTGGAAGTCCTAACCCAGAGATTGTGGCCGCCTGGTATACAGCCATTTTGAAGACAGATTTTGAAGGTTTTGACCCGAAGGTGTATGAAGAGAAGGTAGAGTCCTTCTTGACCACTGTGGGCCGTCGCAAGTTTATTGTTCCGATGTATGCAAGCATGCTCGAGGGGGATGAAAAGCGTCAGGCTTGGGCGAAAGAGATTTATGCGAAGGCACGCCCGTCGTACCACCCACTATCACAGCAAACGTTGGATCAGCTCTTTGCCGAGCACGAGTAATGGAACACCCTATCTACGCCGCCTTGTTGCCTTTGGCTGAACCGAATAGGGTCAAGGACTTTTCCCGTTATTTCCAAAACTATCCTGGTGGATATGGGGAAGGCGATGTGTTTATCGGCGTGATGGTGCCAAACCGTCAGTTGGTGGCGAAGGAATATGCCTTGCAATGGGACGAGGATGTTTTAGCCTCTGGTTTAGTTCACGAGTGTCATGAGGTGCGACATACGGCGCTCTTTGCGCTGATGAGAAGGTTTGGAGCGGAGCGAAAACGCCGAGGCCATTGGCACGATTTCCTAAGAGATCATTTCGAGGGCATTAATAATTGGGACCTGGTCGATACCTGCGCGTACAAGATTTTTGGACGTATGGCATTCGAAAGTGGGGATTATAGCACTTTAGAGGCGTTCTTGGCCAGTGAAAATATGTGGCATAAACGCACTGCGGTAGTCTCAACCTTGCACATGATCAATCACGGAAGATTCGATGAGGCTTTGGCCTATTGTCAAGTGGCTGCGGAGGGTGCACCTGATATCCTTCAAAAGGGTATAGGCTGGGTACTCAAGTGTATTTGGCAAAAAGATGCGGCCGTGGCGGAGGCGCATTTGGAAATGGGCTACCTCAGTGGCCTGTACTCGCGATTAGTGATTAGAATAGGTTTGGAAAAGGCCGATAAAGACTTTAGAAACGCATTTTTGGCGATGCGCTAAGGCTATCTT
>DMCR01000193.1:5539-5729 GCA_003445735.1 Cryomorphaceae bacterium | reverse complement strand
TTCTCAAAACGCTGTCCGTTATAGGTCCAAGCGATGGTATAGGTGCGTTGGTTGTCTAGCCTAATGACTTCGGCCATACGCTCTACCCTATTGCGCTCTATCATCCAGTAATTGATCTTCGGCTGTGCCAGGAACCACAAGCCTACTACTCCAAGAACGACAATAAGGCCTATGATCCACTTTTGTGCCT
>DMCR01000193.1:0-5230 GCA_003445735.1 Cryomorphaceae bacterium | reverse complement strand
GGCCTATGATCCACTTTTGTGCCTGCTCATTGCGCAATCTATCTTCCTCAGCCCTGCGACGCAGCATTTGCTCTCGTAAAATGGCACGCTTACGCGCCAAGGCATCTTCGGTACGCGTTTTGGTTTGAACACGCTGGTTCAATAACAAGAGCGCTCGTTTCAAATACTCTACCGCTTCACCCAATTCCTGAAAGGCAGCCTCACTCCCACCCGTATCCGGGTGCAGCTTCTTGGCCAAATCCCTGTACACAGCATTGAGCTCCATCTCATCCTTGGGCAGCCGGTCTAAGCCGATGATTGATAATGCGCGTTCGAGTTTCACAAATGAAATTTAGTGAAATGAATGCGTAGTTAAGGTACCCGGTAATTATTTGCCTTGATAAAGCCGACGCTCTTCTTCTCTCGCCGGGACTAATTCTCCCGCAATGAACTTCCGAACCAGAATATTCTCGATTAACTTATCCTCAGCATCCTCCACAGGATCGTAAGGCTTTTTCAAGTTAATATCGTACCACCAAGCGGTGAGTGACCAGAATCGGGCCGAAAACCCATTTCTATAGGTCTTGATGATCTCATATACACTAGTGCCCGTCTCCCTGTAGATGAGCTTACTCAAAATCTGTCCCTCACTTCTTGTCAAACGACGCAGCTCTGGCTCAAAGCGTTCTTCCAAAAAATCTTGATACTCCTTCACATATTTCTTCCTCTTGCGACGCCCCTCGATTCCTTCAAGCTTAATATTTATGCTGTCCATCCGCAGGGCAGCCTCACGCACGTAAGGGTATACGCGCTTCACCTTCTTCATCAGCATGTAATACTGTCGACGTGCCTGAAAATCATTGAGTGTTGGCGCTGGAACGAATAAGATCTCATCCAATACAGTCCATGGAATGGTATCGCCGTCAATAACTAATTGGCCCACTAAAGGACTACTGGCGTCCTCCACGAGAGACAAGGTATCGACCTGCGCCTTTAGGCTCCATCCCATCGCAGATAGAATCAGGCTAAGTACGATTCGCTTTCCAGCGATTGGTCGTTCCATTTTTTTGAATCTTTTCATGACCCTTTTGCACCCGCAACAAACTTGCCAAGGCCATGGCTCCAATGGATTCCACATCTACATCATCGCCTTGCAACGCTTCAGGTGTGAAGTATTTTTCCACGAAATGCGTGTCAAAATCACCACTGACAAAGGCCTCATGATCCATTACGTAATCCGCGAAATTCAAGGTAGTCTGAACACCAGAGATTCTATATTCGCTGATGGCGCGCTTCATTCGGGCAATGGCTTCGGTGCGATCCGCTCCAAAGGTGATCAGCTTCGCTATCATAGGATCATAATATATACTGACTTCCATACCTTCTTCAAGGCCATCATCCACGCGAATGCCCAACCCTTGTGGTCGCTTGTATTCAAGCAACGTACCTATAGCCGGCATGAAGTTCTCCGCAGCATTCTCAGCATATACACGAACCTCTAGTGCGTGTCCCTGTATCTTCAAATCCTCCTGTGAAAACCATAGTTTTTCACCCTGGGCAACACGGATTTGGGCCTTTACCAGATCTACGCCTGTGATCTGCTCTGTCACCGGGTGCTCCACCTGCAATCGCGTGTTCATCTCTAAGAAATAAAATGTGCCGCCCGGCTCGAAAATAAATTCAACAGTCCCCGCACCACGGTAATCACATGCCTTAGCTACGTTCACCGCTGCCCTTCCCATAGCCTCTCGCAACTCCGGAGTCAACACCACAGATGGTGCCTCTTCAATAACCTTTTGGTGGCGACGCTGAATAGAACATTCACGCTCAAAAAGATGCACCACGTTCCCGTGCTCATCTGCTAAGACTTGAATTTCTATGTGACGAGGGTTCTGAATGTATTTCTCCACAAAGACCGCTCCATTACCAAAGCTATTGGTAGCCTCACTAACAGCACGTTTCATCTGTGACTCAAATTCTGCAGCCTCTTGTACGATACGCATTCCCTTACCACCACCACCAGCACTGGCCTTAATCATCACTGGAAAACCGATGGACTCTGCAATAGATAAAGCCTCTTGCACATCCTGTACTTCGCCCTCAGAACCCGGCACCAACGGCACCTCAAAATCCTTGACCGCATCCTTCGCACTGAGCTTATCCCCCATAACTTCAATGGCATGTGTTCGGGGGCCAATAAAGGTCATACCTGCAGCCTCCACCTCAGCGGCAAAGGCAGCATTTTCACTCAAGAAACCATAGCCCGGATGAATGCCATCCACGCCCAATTCCTTTGCAACGCCCACAATCTCCGCACCTCTCAAGTAACTCTCCGATGAAGGTGCTGGACCAACAAAAACTGCTTCATCCGCAAACAGCACATGCGGCGCGCGACGGTCAACTTCAGAATAAACAGCTACTGTTTTAATACCCATTTCACGGGCACTACGCATCACACGCAAAGCGATTTCACCTCGGTTAGCGACTAAGATTTTGGTCAATTGTTTCATATTCGTGGGGGCTACTCAAAAGAGTGATAGACCACAAATATAAGCACCGACTCTTATGGATAACTGCTTAACGATACTTTGCATTCCAATGAACTTGAGAATTATCAGTAGATTTATCCTTGTGAAGAACCTCCTCATTTTCCTAGTCACCATAGGCCTTCAGCTTTCAAGCTCAGGACAGGTATTGGCTGTATTGAAGTACAACGGTGGCGGGGATTGGTACGCCAATCCAACAGCACTAGAAAACTTGGCTTCCTTCTACAACGAAAATTTGAACGGAGCTTGCCAAGTTCAAGGTCATACCACACCAGCAAATGTGCTCACTTCCGGCATATCTTTTCTGCATGCCACAGGCCACGGCCGTATCTTTTTTGATGCGGTTGATGTTCAATATCTAAGAGCCTTCGTGGAGCGCGGTGGATTCCTCCACATTGACGACAACTACGGCATGGGCGAGTTTGCTCGCGCTGAAATACAAAAAATTTTTCCAGACCAAGCTGGCCAACTGCTCCCTTCAAACCACATTATTTTCAAAGGTCCGTATTCATTCCCCGAGGGCCTTCCTAAAATTCACGAACACGATGCCAAGCCACCACAAGCTCTGGGCTACTTTCTGGAAGGTGAGTTAGTCGCCGTGCTTACCATAGAATCAGATTTAGGAGACGGATGGGAAGACCCGGAGGTACACAACGACGATCGAGAGACTCGCGAAAAAGCACTAAAAATGGGCGCAAACTTGTTACATTGGTCCTTAACACGAAATACTGAGCCATGAGTTTATTCCAACTTCAACCCATAGCCAAGGCCGCCTTGCAATTGCTCGGTATCGCCTTAGGTATCTACATCCTATTTCTCATACAAGGTGTAGTGGCATATGCGCTTATAGCTTTGTATATCAGTGTTTTAGGACGACCGCTATTCAAACTTTTAAAAGACAAAACCCCTGTAGGCAAATACATTGGACCGACCGGTAGCGCAACCCTAACCATGCTGACAATTGGAACTCTTTTTTCCTTCATCGTATCGTGGTTTATTCCTATGATATTGGAGGAGTTCTCCTTCTTACGCACCATTCGCTACGACAAGCTGATTACTACATTAGAGCAGGAAATGAGTCAATTATCCAACCTATTGACAAACCTTGGTATCGATGGCCAAGCAGAGTTACAAAAGATAAACCAAAGCCTTCAGCACTTCGCTAGCGTTGAGGCCATATCTGGCGTGGTCCAAGGGATGTTGGGATCTGTTGGAAACGTCATCATCGGGCTATTTTCCATTTCCTTCATTTGTTTCTTCTTGATACGAGAACAAGAATTGGCCTATACTTTTATTGATTATATCACCCCGAAAAAGCACCACAATAAGGTCGACATTATCGTCCCACAAATCAAGCGAATTGTGACCCGTTACAGCTTCGGAATCCTTCTGCAAATCACCGCCATCTTTACCCTGCTTTCTATTGGAATGACCCTCATCGGCGTCGAAGGAGCGATCGTATTGGCGTTGACTGCTGCTATTTTCAACCTCATACCATACGTAGGACCTATCATCGGCGCCACGTTGGGAATTCTACTCAGCATGGGACAACTCTATGCCCTCGGTGCTGCAGATCCTACCGTAGATATCGATTTAGTGGAGGGCCTCTACCTCTTAGTAGGTTTGTTTGCGGTGGTCCAATTATTAGATAACCTTGTATTCCAACCGTTCATCTTCAGCAACAGCGTTGGTGCACATCCACTTGAGATTTTCATTGTCATTTCCATCGCAGGTACCTTGCTCGGTATTGCAGGGATGATCTTCGCGGTTCCAGCCTACAGCATCATTCGTGTGGTCATGAATACGGTTCGCGATGAGTTGAACTAAGGGTCGTAGCCATGGCGCAACCCAAGCAACAGGTACATCCCAATGATTTTAAAGATTCCACTGCGTGGGAATGGATTGCTGAACACGAAGGAATTTCTATTGCTGATTTGCGTCTGAAACATGGCCTTGAGCGACCCTATTTTAGTTGGATCAGTCAATTAGAGGCAAAACGCAAATATGCCGGAAAGTTTGGGCCGTTGTTCGAGAAGCAATGGATCTTTCCTGCGGGTGTACCGCTAGAGCAAAGCAGTAGTTATGCGACGGCGTGGTTCAAAGCAGCATTGGTCTCTACACCTTATTCTATAGACCTTTGCGCAGGCATGGGGATCGACAGTTATGCTCTTTCTCAGCGTGAGGGGATCAAACAGCATTGGGCTAATGAGTTGAATCCGGACCTCGCGCAATTACTCCAGCGTAACCTTGCGGCATCGAAGGTATCCTGTACGCCTGCAGAAGAACTTTTCGAAGCCATCGAAGCTTGGAAACAGGTCCTCAGTATTTCTCCCTCAGACCTAACACTTTATGTGGACCCTGACCGACGTGCCAGTGGCAACAGAGCCCGCAGCCTCGAACATACTCTGCCGCACCTCCCCTCGTTGCAAGGACAGTGGCTAGAATGTGCACATACCTTAGTATCCAAACACAGCCCTATGGCTTCCTTAGAAGAGCTGAAACAACTTCAGAGTTGTGCGGCCATTTATGTGGTGGAATTCCTCGGGGAATGCAAGGAATTATTGTGTGTGCAACGAAAGAATTGGGCCGGGGCTGCGGAAATACATACGGCGGTCATTTTTGAAGAAAGTAAAGTACGCTTATTTACCGGCAGCCATTTGGCACAAGCTGTAGCGCATACGGACGAAATACATACTTATCTCATC